>CAMNWW010000101.1 GCA_946566415.1 uncultured Lachnospiraceae bacterium
GTTTGGGAAGCTGATACTTACGGATATCCCCATATCCCGAGAGCGCCAGTATCAGCAGAAGATTCTTCTGTGCGCCAAGATACGCCTCTGTCGGGTCGTGCCATTCATGAACCGTATGTACTCCGCCCTCGTCTCCTCCCCGGCCGACTGTAATCGCCGGAATGCCAAGCGCAATGGGGATATTTGCGTCCGTACTCGACTCATCGCGTAGTTCCGGCGAAAGATTCAATACCTCCCCCGCTTCCCACGCGGTCCTCACGATCAGGCTGTTTTCATCCTGTACTCCCGCCGGACGTACCCCCAGCAATTCAATATCCGCCGTAACCGCCTTTTTACTTTCCCAGCGGGCGTTTTCCGAAGCCACAGCTGCACAGACCGCCTGCTCCAGCTCGCCCGCCAGCCTTTCCAGCTCTTCTTTGCTGTCAGAACGGATGTCCACCAGCATCTCTGCTTCCGCAGAAATCGTATTAACAGAGGTTCCGCCTTTGATAATTCCTACATTAAACGTAGTCTTGGGAAGCTTCGGAACCTTGAAATCCGCAATCCGGCTGATCGCCCTTCCCATCGCATGTATCGGATTCGGCGTTCCAAAATCTGAAAAACTATGCCCTCCGGCTCCATGGAAGCATACCCTGAACCTCCGGCTTCCGGTCGCCGTATATATGATGCCCGCTGTAACGGGATTATCTATTGAAACAAATCCATCCAGCTTATTCGACTGTCCGAATATATGTTTCACGCCCCTTAGATCTCCCAGCCCTTCCTCACAGGAATTGGCGCAGAAAATGATATCTCCATTTCCGTGTATCCGATTCGCAGTCATTGCCCGCGCAATGGTAAAAAGCTCCGCCACTGCCCTTGTATCGTCATTGATTCCCGGACAGGTATAGCGGTTCCCCTCCCGTTTTACGGTCAGATCTGTCTCTATCGGAAATACGGTATCGGTATGCCCCGCCAGCATCAGCGCCGGACCGTCCGCACTGCCCTTTATTGTTCCGAAGACATTGTACACTTCATCCAGATGGACGTCTTCCAGTCCGATCTCTGTGAATTTCTGAAGGACATACTCCGCCTTTTCCTTTTCCTGATAAGAAGGCGCGGGAATCTGGCACATCTCCAGAAGCTCCTGAAAAGTCCTGTCGTTATCCTCTTTTATATACCGAAGCGCCTCCGACACTTCCTTTTTCTCTAATAATCTCTTCATTATAACATTCCTGCCTATACAAAAATTTGCGGCGCAATAATACTTGCGATAATAACAGACACAATGCTGACAGATACGACTCCGCCGATCACCATCTTCGGCACAAAATAATTCTCCATCGCAGCGATCTGCTCCGCACTGTAATCTGCGTCCGCGGTAAACGTTTTGATAGAATCCATTGCCATTACATAGGTCGCCGGATATCCGATCATCATAGTCATGCCTGTCGCAATCGCCAGATACGGACTCCACTTCAATATCTTTCCGGTCACTGCCGCGAAGATTCCCGCCGCAATCGCTCCTAAAATCAACAACCCAACGATCGGCACCATCATACTCAGAAGATCGCTAAGCGGAAGTACAAGGAAATTCTTCATAACGCTTGCCAGACATCCTAACAAGATCAAGCCTTTTGCTCCTGCTTTGTTCAGGCCGTCTTTTTCGATAAAACCGATCTCCGTTGCAAGGAAACCTAAGATCAGTGCAAACAGTGTACTGTTAAATCCTGTCGCTTCCGAAAGGAGCGAAGCAATGACCGCAATAAATGAGATCCGGAACAACACCACATTATTTGACAAAAATTTCTTCGGTATCTCTGGAATAAACTTGACGTTGAATTTATTCTTCTCCTTTTCTGTGACCGCACCATTTAGAAATGTTCCGCTCTTAATAAATATGGAAGCCTCTTTATTCAGGCACCAGGAAGCTATTGGAATCGCTATGATCTGCTGCACGCAGAGTATTGTTGTCACATATGCGGAAATATCACTTCTTCCCGCCGCTTCCGCTGCCTGAGACGTGATCAATGTTGCCGGAAGCCCTCCTGCGATCGTTGCAATAGAGCTTAATCCATAAACCTTACCGAAGCAGAGCTGTCCAATCGTAAGTCCCATGATCGTCACACCGGCCACCGCCAGCACCGATACCACAACTGTTTTCCACTCATTGACAAACTGGTTAAAGCTCAATGAAGAGCCAATATCTACAAATACCAGCAGCATGCCGTATGTCGTCAATATCATACCCAGACCGGATACATCCACCAGGTCTGACGGAAGAATATTCAGCATTGCTCCAAAGATACAGAATGCAAGTATCGTCACGACCAATCCGGGAATTTTCCCCTTTGTCAGTATAGACATTATATCCCCAAAAGACATAATTAGCAATAGAACCATAAAAGCTATAATCGGTGTCCAAGTCATTTCCTGTTTCCTCCTTTAATTTACTTTCCTCTCGATCCATTTACAGATAACCTCTGCAATCTCATCACTGTTTTTTTCCTGCTGCATATAATGCCCATTTCCACAGATTCCTAAATCCGGCAGGTAAATATATTCTACCGGAACGCCCGCCTGTTTCAAAAATGCCGCTGTCAGATAGTCGTACGGTGTGTGGAAAGATGCTTCACTTGTAAGTATGGCTGTCGGTATCTTAGCCAAATTTACCAGCTTTCTCGCCGGCTCTCTCTGCAGATACCCAGAAACATGTCCTTCCTCTATTGCCGGTATGAACTCCAGCTCCATCTCGGCGGCTGTCTCGGCAGGCGGTTCGTAATTCAGCTTTACCTGGGAAATTCCCCAGTTCTGAGCTCTGCCTTCCTCGTCAAGCCAGGGTTCCAGCCCGCCGTATGTGAACGGCGGTCCTGTCGGTTCGATCGCGACTGCCGCTTTTACCAATCCAGGACAGGCGTCCCCCAGAATCCAGGTGTAAGGTCCCGCTTGGGAATGACCTATCAATATGGCTGGTCCTATCTTTTTCAAAAGTTCAATTCCCGCATCTCGGAATAAACGTTGGCATTCTGTCTGATTTACCAAGGACTCGACCTGCATGGCATACAGATTTTCCAGAACCTCATCTAGCCCTTTATCCGTCATCCTGCTGCTTTGCGGCCACTGCGTATGCTCCTTTGCGGCGCCCAGACCTCCTTTTTCTCCTGCGAAAGAATTTCTCGCTCCTTCCAGAGGAATCGTCCACTTCTTTTCTCCCAGCTCAGAATGTGCCCCCGACCTTCCCCGGGACGGCTGATCCACAATGTAGACGATAAATCCCTTTTTTAGGAAATATTCCAGCCATCCGTCCCGTCCATCCGGCGTACCCATCCAGCAGACGCCGCTCGCCCAGGCTCCATGGATCAAAACCAAAGGCGTCTCGTGCCGGATATCTTTCGGCACATATGCCTCCACATACATCTGCCCCTGCATTAAAGTTCCGTTGGGACCGTCCACCAATTTACCACCCACGTAGAATACTCCATGCTTATCCAGATAGTTCCATGATCTGATTGGTAAATTTTCAGGGATTTTATTCTTTTCCTCCACGTGCTCACCTCCTTTTTTATGTTTTCTATCGCAATACCGTCTGCATCGTATAAATCCAGACCGGTATTGTAATCATAGAAAAAATAGTAGAATGGACGACAGCCTCTGAACCAAACGTCCTGTCCTCTCTTTCTTTACTGACGATCACTGACGCCAGCGTGCTTCCCGGACAGCTCATACCGATCAGGCAGGCCATCCGAAGTGTGTCCGGAATCCTCAAAAACCAGATCGCCGCCATTAAAAGCGCTGGCAAAAGAATCAGTCTTACTCCAGAGAGTACATACAGCACGCGATTTCTCAAAACCGCTTTCAGATCCGCACCGGCAAAGTTGATTCCAATGATGATCAATGCCATCGGTGTCGTAAGCACACTGAATTGATGCAACAATTTATATACATAGTCGTTCAACTGAATATTACCCAGAAACAAGATTACCATAATGACCGTCGCACAATTACACGGCGTCAAAATCGTCTTGGCGCTTAATGTCATTTTGCCTTGGAAAAGAAACATTGCCCAAGCAAAGAAGACAATATTGAATACCATCAACATCATGCCCACATAGACCGTTGCATTCTCTCCTAGTACAAGCCCTACCATCGGGAAACCGATAAATGCTGTATTCGGCATCACCGCCATACAAGTCAGAACCGCTCTTCTTCCCCGCGGTATGTTCCTCCTTCCAAGCAAAAACCAGACGCCCGTGATTCCCACTATGTAATACGCGCCGACAATCGCACCACAATACCATATCGCAGAGCTTCCGTCTGCCAGCGGTTCAGTTCCGATGGAGGATATGAGGAGGCAGGGAATGGATACTTTCATCAGAAAATCCGTCATTCTGTCCGATACATGTGTATCCAGGATCTGCAGTTTTGTACAGATAAAGCCAGCCCCGATCACAGCCAACAGAATAAAAAGCTGGCCTGCTAACTCAATCATTTTCTTCACCGTCCTTATCTTTTGTATATTGAAACATAAGGTCCAGAATAATTTTTACCCCTGTATTTAGGCTTTCAAGATCAACCCACTCTTCCCTCGTGTGGGCTCCTCCGCCGGTCACGGTCCCTATCGTATTGGCCAAAATCCCCAGAGACAGCGGAATATTGCTGTCTGTAGAATATGCTTTAAAATCCATCTCTTTCTCATAATATCTTTGGACGATCTCTGCGCTTCTCTTAGTAAACTCCCGCAGCTTTTCCTGATGAATCTGCCCATTTCCAGGTCGGATTCCCAGGATGTCCACGTTTATCTGCACCTTCTCATTCCTGAACCGATCAACCGTTTCATAAAAAACCTGCTCTATCTTCTTTAAACATTCCTGGCTGGTTGAGCGAAATTCATAGAGCATATGCGCCTCTTGGGCAATCGTATTTACGGTGGTCCCGCCTTGGATATATCCTACGTTATATGTGGTTCTTTCTTCCTGCGGCGGCTCGATCTCGTACAAAGCTTCTGTCAGAGAGCACAATACCCTGATCGCGTTTTCCCTGCCAAAGTCCAGATAGGAATGCCCGCCCTTCGTACGCGCCGTCACTTTGAAACGATAAGAGCCTACCGCACTGCTGCAACACTGCGGCAGATACCCGTCAAAAGAATAAAACGCACGGATTTTAGCGCCGTATTTCCGGCAAATTGTTTTACTTCCCTCCAGATTGCCAAGCCCTTCTTCACAAGAATTGGCGACAATAACAAATCCTGCCCCAAAATGCATATCCTCTTTGAGGAGATATTTTGCAGCTATCAGTAAATTTACCAGGTTTGCGGTATCATCGCCGATTCCGGGAGCACAGAGGCGATTTCCTTCCCTTCTCATGGGCAGTGAATCCATATCAGGGAAAACAATATCCATATGCGCCATAAAGACAACCACTTCTTCATATTTGTCACAGCCGATTTCACACACCACATTTTTTGCGCCGTCTATGTAAACATGCTCTGCTCCCTGACTGATAAGCCAACTCCTGCAGAAGGTGGCTCTTTGCTCTTCATGGTGCGAAGGCGCCGGAATCCTTCCGAGACTTTCTAATAACCGAACCGACTCTTCCTTCGATCCCTCAGCATATCTCTCAATACTTTCGGATAATTCTTTTTTCATACATTTCCCTCTCTGCCGCTATGTTCTGGTTACACTTTAGCACTTGACTGCCTTCTGCAGGAAATATATAATTTTTATCAAAATTTATAAATTTTTCACAATACAAGAGGGAGATATGACCATGAAATTAGAACATTTTCAGCAGGTGCTGGAAATTTCCAGAACACGTTCTTTTAGCCAGGCCGCGCGGAACCTGTACATTTCACAGCCCAGCTTAAGTTATTCGATCAAACAGCTTGAGGAAGAGATCGGACACGAGATTTTTAAGCGTTCGCCAGAAGGGGTCGCCATCACAGAATTTGGACAAGACTACATCCATCATGCGTCTATTATTTTAAAAGAATTGGATATTTTAGAAGATTACTGTCGATTTTCCCAGAAAAAGCACCGTCTGACACTGAAAGTCGTCACCCTGAATATCAACAGCGCTTCTCTGGCTTTCTCAAAGATGATCGAGAGATATGCAAATGCACCGATTGATTTTTCTCTGCTTCATTATCTGTCCATTGACAAAGTAATAGGCCAGCTTTTATACAAACAAGCTGACCTTGGGTTGATTGGTATTATTTCGACCTATAGGAAAAGCACGCTGGCAAAGCTACAGGCAAACCAGATTTCTTATCACAAGCTGACCTCCTCGCCGGTTTATGCGGTCGTAGGCTCTGCGAACCCATTATTTTTCCGGGAAGGGCCGATCACTCTGAACGAGCTTCTCCCTTATCCGATCATTTTGTACGGCGACGAGGGCGAGACGCCCGACTATTCGATTCCTTACGCGCTTGGGGTTACGGAACAAATGACAAGTATTGCACGTGTAAACAGCAGTCACATGCTCTATTCCTCTGTTGAAAATACGACTGCTTTTACTCTTGCAACTTATGGACCGAAAATCTTCCATGCTCTGTATGGAACCAGAGATCTCCGTATGCTTGAAATATCAGACAGTACGATTTTTGTCGATTATGGATGGATTAAGCCGAGAAAGCTCCCTTCTACAGATCTGGCTTCTGAATTTTTGACGTTTGTGACGGAGTTATATTAATTATTTATAGGTTTTGATCAAATATTTTTATATGGAGGGACATCCCGTTCACTTTTGAGTGAACATCTATAATCTGTAACTATATCCTCCAACGTAATAGATTTAAGGCTTCTGCACAGGTCTTCCTGTATTTTATGATAGGAAATTCCCAGCACTGTATGGATGTTCCGGCCTACAGGGCAAAGCGTCGACGGCATTGGATGAATACCGATCAATTTCGACATAAAATCCGGTTCTATTGCCCTGCATATTTGATAGAGCGTTATTTCATTAAGAGGGCGGCATAGCGCAGCTCCCCCGGTTCCAAATCTGACGGAGATGATGCCTTCTTTTTTCAGGGAACTCAGGATGTTCCTGATCGTAACCGGATTTGTTCCAGTGGACAATGATAATAATTCGCTGGTAACCTTTTTCTCCTCTCCATATTCGCATATGAAAATAAGACAATGGACTGCAACCGAACACTTCGTGCTTATATGCATGGAATCCCTCCTACTTTTATTCCATGAGTTGCCTGACAAATGTTTTCGTCGATTTTTCCGTGCTTTACACTCGCAAAATCAACGATTTCTATCGTTACTATTCACAGCCACTCTGCCCACATGCGCACTCGTCGCCTCTTCGAGGCTCCCGTTCCGCTCCTTACGGAGCTAAGACTGCTTATGTGGGCAGAGTTCCTGCTTCGCAGACCTGATTTGGATCTGCAGACATCCTCTTACATGCAAGCATGACGAGTCTGTCTGCAGATCCAAGTCGGCTGTGAATAGTAACCGATTGTTATAATATATGTGGAAAATGGCTTGACAGAACAGAAAGTTGGTGCTATTCTCTTACATGTAAAAATCCTAGTATAAAAGTAGGAATAAGCCAATACGGAAA
>CAMNWW010000102.1 GCA_946566415.1 uncultured Lachnospiraceae bacterium
GCGATATAGTATGCTAGAGCGGTCATGTAGGAATTTATGTAGGCGATGGAATGATGATTCATGCGCCGCAGCCGGGCGATGTAGTAAGGAAACAGAGAGTTTACGGCAACCCTTGGTATCGAAGGTACTGGTAGGTATCGAGAAGAAGTAAAGGGACAAGTTACGGCTCAAATTTAAAGGAACATAGAAAGGATTATCAGGCGGATTCATCAAGCTTGCTTGTAGAAACGGCCTGATAATTTTATATAACTGGAGGAAAGCGGATGAAAGTCATTCGGGCAAAAAACGCAGGTTTCTGTCCAGGTGTGAAACATGCTGTCGAGACGGTCTATGAGCAGGTCAAGAAAGAGAAAAAGACGCAGATCTATACATATGGACCGATCATACACAATGAAGAAGTGGTAAAGGACCTGGAAGGGCGCGGCGTGAAAGTGATTCGGACTGAGGATGAGCTGGAGGCGTTAGATGAAGGCGTAGTGATTATTCGTTCCCACGGGGTTCCTAAAAGAATCTATGATAAATTAAAAGAGAAGAAAATTGCGACTGTGGACGCAACGTGCGGGTTTGTCAAGAAAATTCACAAGATTGTGGAGGAAGAGAGCGCTAAGGGAAGCCATATCGTTATCATTGGAGACCCTGCGCATCCGGAAGTTGAGGGAATCCGGGGATGGGCTGGAAGTAAGGCGGACGTGATACATAACGCGGCGGAAGCAGAGGAATTTGTCTGTACAGAGAAATGCAGGATTTGCGTTGTTTCTCAAACGACATTTAATTACAATAAATTCAAAGAATTAGTTGAAATTATTTCTAAAAAGGGTTATGATATAAGTGTTTTAAATACGATTTGCAATGCAACAAAAGAGAGGCAGGAGGAAGCCGGAAGCATTGCAGAGGGGGTAGACGCTATGATTGTAATCGGAGACAAGCATAGTTCCAATACCCAGAAGTTATTTGAAATCTGCAAGAGGGCATGTAACAATACGTACTATATACAGACACTTGACGATTTGGATATGAATCAATTAAGGTCCGTGGAAACAGTAGGTATTACAGCAGGGGCATCCACGCCCAATAATATAATTGAGGAGGTTCAAAATAATGTCCGAATTAACATTTGAACAAATGTTAGACGAATCATTCAAAACAATTCATAACGGAGAGGTCGTAGATGGTACTGTAATTGATGTGAAACCAGATGAGATCATCTTGAATATAGGGTACAAGGCCGATGGTATCATCACGAGAAGCGAGTATACCAACGAGTCGAATGCAGACCTGACTACAATGGTGTCCGTAGGTGATGCAATGACGGTCAAAGTGCTGAAAGTCAATGATGGAGAGGGACAAGTCCTTCTTACATACAAGAGACTGGTAGCGGAAAAGGGGAATGAGAGACTTCGCGAAGCGTTTGAGAACAAGGAAGTGCTGAAGGCGCCGGTGACACAGATTCTTGGGGGCGGTTTAAGCGTGGTTGTGGAAGAGGCGAGAGTGTTTATTCCGGCTAGCCTTGTATCGGATACCTACGAGAAGGATTTGTCTAAGTACCAAGGACAAGAGATCGAATTTGTAATCAGCGAGTTTAATCCTAGAAGAAACCGTATTATTGGCGATAGAAGGCAGCTTTTAGTGGCGGCAAGAGCAGAGAAGCAAAAAGAATTGTTTGCAAGGCTTCAGGTTGGAGACAGGATAGAGGGAATTGTTAAAAATGTGACCGATTTTGGCGCGTTTATAGATCTTGGCGGTGTAGATGGGCTGCTCCATATTTCCGAGATGTCTTGGGGAAGAGTGGAGAACCCGAAAAAAGTCTTTACGGTCGGCGAGAAGCTGGAGGTTTTAGTAAAGGATATCCATGAGACTAAGATTGCGCTCAGTTTGAAGTTTCCGGAGACGAATCCGTGGGCAAATGCGGCCGATGATTTTGCAGTAGGCAATGTAGTGACTGGCCGTGTTGCAAGGATGACAGATTTTGGAGCGTTTGTAGAGCTGGCTCCAGGGGTGGACGCACTCTTACATGTGTCCCAGATTTCCAGAGCGCACGTAGAAAAACCGGCGGACGTACTCTCTGTCGGACAGGAGATTACGGCAAAGGTCGTAGACTTGAATGAAGCGGAGAAAAAAATCAGCTTGAGCATAAAAGCCCTTGAGATGGCGGAGGCATCTGTTTCGGAGGAAGAAGAATAGAAGTATATAAAGTAAGCTGTGAATAAAATTTAGGAAGCAGAGGACAAAATGTCCTCTGCTATTGTATTATGCAGAAAGAGGTTTACAGCGCTATAAAACTTTCCGGAGGAATGTACTTGGAAAGATACAATTATTTGCGGAGTATCTCTGGATTTCAGCGCCGAATTTCTGTATACTTTACAACAAGATATAGTTATAATATACACTCAAAGAAAGAAGGAGGAAGGGTAGAAGATGGGACTTTTGACTTTTAAAGGCGGAGTACATCCGAACGACGGCAAGAGTCTTTCAAAGGACAAGGCGATTACAGTGCTTATGCCGAAAGGTGAACTTGTATATCCGCTCTCCCAGCACATTGGCGCTCCTGCAAAGCCGGTCGTGGCGAAAGGCGACCATGTACTGAAAGGGCAAAAGATTGCAGAGGCCGGCGGATTTGTATCTGCTCCGGTCTATGCGTCTGTGTCCGGCACTGTGAAGGCGATCGAACCGCGTGTCAGTCCAACAGGTGTGAAGACCAACAGTATCGTAATTGAGAATGACGGCGAATATGAAGAGGCAGAGTATCCTCAGGTAAAACCCCTTGAGGAGCTGGCAAAAGACGAGATTCTGGAAATGATAGGAAATGCGGGAATCGTCGGTATGGGAGGGGCGGGTTTCCCGACCCGCGTGAAATTGTCCCCGAAAGAGCCGGAAAAGATTGACTATGTTATTGCAAACTGCGCAGAGTGTGAGCCATATATTACGGCAGATTACAGAAGGATCATAGAAACGCCGGAGCTTTTGATCGAAGGGATGAGGGTAGTTCTAAAATTGTTTGATAACGCGAAAGGGATTTTTGGTGTAGAAGACAATAAGCCGGACTGTATTGCGAAATTGAAAGAACTGACAAAGGATGAGCCGCGAATGGAAGTGAAGGCCTTGATGACGAAATATCCGCAAGGCGCAGAGCGTCAGCTTATTTATGCGACGACGGGGCGCGCTATTAATTCCTCTATGCTCCCGGCCGACGCAGGGTGCGTGGTCGATAATGTGGAGACGATGATCAGCATTTATAATGCTGTAGTAAAGGGGATTCCTTCCATGGAGCGCGTTGTAACGGTCAGCGGAGACGGCGTGGCAAGCCCGGGCAACTATAAGGTCTTATTCGGTACGAATCAGAAAGAGCTTGTAGAGGCGGCCGGAGGGCTGAAAGAGGGCTGCGAGAAAGTCATCTCAGGCGGTCCGATGATGGGATTTGCCATGTACACCTTAGATACTCCGGTCACGAAGACTTCCTCCTCCATATTGTGTCTGACAAAAGACGAAGTGTCTGCAAATGCGCCGACGCCGTGCATTAACTGCGGACGTTGTGTGGAAGCCTGCCCGAGCAGAATCATTCCGTCCCGGCTTGCGGATTTTGCAGAGAGGCATGACGAAGCTGCCTTTGTAAAAATGAACGGACTGGAATGTGTAGAATGCGGTTCCTGCAGTTATGTATGTCCCGCGAAGCGACAGCTGAAACAGGCGATTGGTTCCATGAGAAAGACAGCTCTCGCTAACAAAAAGAAAAAATAGTAGGGAAGAAGAGGTGAAATAACGTGAGCGAACAATTAAAAGTATCATCTTCACCGCACATCCGTTCCAACGATACGACCAGCAGCATCATGATGTGGGTGGTCATCGCGCTTCTGCCGGCGACCGCCTATGGAATTTATAATTTCCGTGATACCCAGGCATGGCTGCTTATCATCGTGACAACGGCGACGGCTGTGCTGACAGAATATCTTTATGAGAAACTGATGAAAAAGCCGGTCACGATCCAGGATTTCAGCGCTGTTGTAACAGGGCTTCTCCTGGGGCTTAATCTTCCGCCGACAGCGCCTTGGTGGATGGGAATGATAGGTAGTATATTTGCGATTCTGGTTGTAAAACAGCTATTTGGAGGACTGGGGCAGAATTTTATGAATCCGGCACTTTCAGCGAGGTGTTTCCTTCTGATTTCCTTCACCGGAAGGATGACAAGCTTTGTTTATGACGGAGTATCGGGCGCGACGCCGCTCGCACAGATGCGCGCCAATGTAGAGGCAGGAAGCGATGCGCTTGCCGGGATTAACAGTATGGATATGCTTCTCGGAAGAACAGGCGGCACGATCGGTGAGACTTCTGTCATTGCCGTTATGATCGGAGCGATCATTATGATCTTAAAGGGAATCATCGACCTGCGGATTTCGGGTACATATATCGCGACCTTTGCATTGTTCCTTGCCATTTTCGGCGGATTTGTGGACGGCGTAGGATTTTTCAACGGACAGTATATGACAGCCCAGATCTGCGGAGGAGGCCTGATGCTTGGCGCATGGTTCATGGCCACGGACTATGTGACGTCGCCGATTACAAAGACGGGGCAGATCGTGTACGGGATACTTCTCGGCATTATGACCGGTATTTTCCGTCTTTTTGGAGGTTCGGCAGAGGGCGTGTCCTATGCGATCATCTTCGGTAACCTTTTGGTGCCGCTCATTGAAAGGGTTACTCTTCCAAGACCATTTGGTAAAGGAGGAGAAAAATAATGAATAAAATATTGAAGAACACATTGATTTTAACCGTGATCACTGTGATCTCGGGCCTGGCGCTGGGGCTTGTCTATGAGGTGACAAAAGACCCGATCGCGAAAGCGCAGGAAGCACAGAAGCAGGAGGCGTGCGCACTGGCGTTTCCGGAGGCGGACTCTTTTGAAAGTATGAAGATCGATGAAAATGCCGCGTCCCAGGCAATAAAGGATCTGGGCGTCAATGCCACTGTCGATGAGGTATACAGCGCTAAAATGGGAGATTCCGAAGTGGGTTATGTTATAACAACGACAGATAAAGACGGGTATGGAGGGGATATCCAGCTCTCTGTGGGCGTCATGAAGGACGGTTCAGTAAATGCGATCTCCCTCTTGTCTTTAAATGAAACGGCAGGGCTTGGTATGCGGGCGAAAGAGCCGAAGTTCTATAATCAGTATGCAGAGAAGAAAACAGACCGGTTTTACGTATCCAAGGACGGCGGAGAGGGTCAGCCGATCGACGCCCTAAGCGGGGCGACAATCACCTCACGGGCCGTGACAGGGGCGGTAAATACGGCGCTTGGATATTATCAAAACGCGTTAGGAGGCAGTGGAAATGAATAATTGTGCCGAAAGATTATATAATGGTTTGATTAAGGAAAATCCGACTTTCGTCATGATGCTTGGTATGTGTCCGACCTTGGCGGTCACTACATCGGCAATCAACGGGATCGGGATGGGGCTTTCAACCACGGTCGTTTTGGTGCTCTCCAATATGTTGATCTCTATGCTGCGTAAGATCATTCCGGATTCCGTACGAATGCCGGCGTTTATCGTAGTTGTAGCGTCATTTGTAACGATCGTGCAGTTCCTCTTAGAAGGCTTTGTGCCGAGCCTTTACGCTTCCTTGGGCATTTACATTCCTCTGATCGTGGTGAACTGTATTATCTTGGGGCGCGCAGAGAGCTATGCTTCTAAGAATCCGGTGCTGCCCTCTATTTTTGATGGAATCGGGATGGGGCTTGGATTTACCTTCGGACTTACCTGCATTGGTATTGTGAGAGAATTGATCGGCTCAGGGAAAGTGTTCAATCTTCAAGTCATGCCGAGGAGCTATGAGCCGGTGACGATATTTATTCTTGCGCCGGGCGCTTTTTTAGTCCTTGCGTTTTTGGTCGCCGGCCGCAACAAGATTATGGCGAATCTCGAAAAGAAGGGAAAACAAGCGGCGAAGCCTCAGGGCTGCGCCCAAGGCGGCTGCGCTTCATGCAGCGGCTGCGACGGCAAAGTGTTCCCGACAGGCGAAAAAGAATAGGAGGAGTACAGGATGAAAGAATTACTTATCATAGCAATAGGCTCTGCGCTTGTGAATAACGTCGTACTTAGCCAGTTCCTGGGCATTTGTCCGTTCCTGGGCGTCTCGAAAAAAACGGATACGGCGGCGGGCATGGGGGGCGCTGTTATCTTCGTCATCACCATTGCGTCGTTCATAACAGGCCTTATTTATAATTATATTCTGGTGCCGACGCACTTTGAATTTCTGCAGACCATCGTGTTCATCCTGGTGATCGCCGCGCTTGTACAGTTTGTGGAAATGTTCCTCAAAAAGACGATGCCGCCGCTCTATAAAGCGCTGGGCGTCTATCTTCCTCTGATTACGACCAACTGTGCGGTGCTGGGTGTTGCGCTTACCAATGTTCAGAAAGATTATAGTATTCTGCAGGGAGTTGTAAATGGGTTCGCGACTGCTGTCGGATTCACCATCGCGATTGTGATTATGGCAGGAATCCGTGAAAAGATTGAATACAACGATATTCCTGAGTCTTTTAAGGGAACTCCGATCGTGCTGCTTACAGCGGCGCTGATGTCTATCGCGTTTTTCGGATTTTCAGGAATAATTTAGAAGGAGGGCCGGATCATGAGTATAACAGGAATTTTAATGGCTGCTGCCATTGTGGGCGGCACTGGTCTGTTCATCGGTGTTTTTCTCGGAGCGGCAGGCAAGAAATTTGCGGTAGAGGTTGATGAGAAAGAGGAAGCGATCCTTGGCGTCCTTCCGGGAAATAACTGCGGCGGCTGCGGTTATGCGGGCTGTTCCGGGCTTGCGGCGGCGATCGCCAAAGGAGAGGCCCCGGTAGGCCAGTGCCCGGTTGGCGGCTCCCCGGTGGCGGAGAAGATCGCAGCGATCATGGGCCAGGAAGCAGGCGAGACGGTTCATAAAGTAGCCTTTGTAAAATGTGCCGGAATCTGTGAAAATTCAAAAGAGAAGTATGAGTATTCCGGCATTCAGGACTGCACGATCGTGAATATGATGCAGAATAATGGTCCGAAAGCATGTACTTACGGGTGCCTTGGATATGGAAACTGTGTGAAAGCGTGCCCGTTCGATGCGATCCATGTGGCAGACGGAATTGCGGTAGTGGATAAAGAGGCTTGTAAGGCGTGCGGTAAATGTATCGAGGCCTGCCCGAGAAAGCTGATCGAGCTGATTCCATATGAACAGGAATATATGGTACAGTGCAGCTCGAAAGACAAGGGAAAAGATGTGATGACGGTATGCTCCGGAGGTTGTATCGGATGCCGGCTGTGTGAAAAGGCCTGTGAGAGCGGGGCGGTCACGATTACGGACAATCTGGCACATATTGATCCGGAAAAATGTACGGGGTGCGGAAAATGCGCGGAAAAATGCCCGAAGAAGATCATACGTATACGTTAAGGGAGCTTCTGCGGAGGGATTTAAAGAATCTGCGGATTCCGGCTCTTTAGATCGGAAGAGCACACGTC
>CAMNWW010000103.1 GCA_946566415.1 uncultured Lachnospiraceae bacterium
AAAACTTAATCACACTCCACGGATTATAAACTTCTGTATCCCCAAACAGGTACCCGTCATACCACTCTTTCATTGTCGAAAAGCGGCTCTCCACTTCATAATAGGACATCATCCGGAGAACCTCTTGTTCTGTAAACCCAAAGTGTTCACTGTATTTTTTATCAAGTATGGAGACAATATTCAAATGATTCAGACCGGTGAAGATACTTTCTTTCGAGATTCTAAGGCAACCGGTAATCACAGCGAACTGCAGATAATCATTCGTCTTCAATGCAGATTCAAACAACGAGCGGATAAAGTCGACCATCCTGTCATAAAATCCTCTGAAATACGCATTTTCCAGCGGTACATCATACTCATCAATCAAAATTACCGTATTCTTTCCAGTGATTTTGAACATGCATCTGCTGAACAGAAACAAAGAATTTCTAAACGCTATTTCATCAGCCTTTCTTTCAGCAATCGCAATATATGATTCATATTCTTCTGTCGAAAGAGATTCTTTGCCTTGCTCGACTGTATCTCGGTGGCGGTCAAACTCAGTGACGATCCCGGTCTGCAGTGCATAGTATGCTGTCTCAAAGTTGTTCTGCTTTGCAGATTTTAGCGTCAGGTTCATGACAGGATACCTGCCCATTTGATCTGTGTAACCATTCCCTGCTTTCATGATTTTCATTCCACAGAAAAGCTCTTTATTCTGGACGTTCATTTCTGAGCTTCCAGTATCCTCAAAAAAATAGCGGAGCATGCTTAGATTCAATGTTTTTCCAAAACGCCTGGGGCGGGTGAACAGATTCACCTTCCCTTTTAAATCCAGAAGTTCCTTTATGAACATCGTTTTATCTACATAGTAATAGCCAGATGTGACCATGTCTTTAAAGTTTTCTACGCCAATTGGCAATGGCTTTTTCATGCACCCACCTCCATTGGTTTTGGTTTTATTATATCGTTATGAGTTCACGTTAGCAACAAAAAAGAGGATTTTGCAGAATCAAGATATACCTTGCTTTACACTAGGAAAATGCTATAATAAAAGAGTAATTTCTGTGAAAGTATTTTGGCTTCTGAAGGAATCATGACCAGGACTGAGGAGGAAATCGTTATGGATTATGAAGGACAGATATGCCGTGCGCCGATGGAACGGTCCTCATTTATGCTGCCAGTGATGGTAGGATGCTCCTATAACCGATGCAAATTTTGCAATTTATTCCGCCATCTTACGTACCGTGAACTGCCGATGGAGCAGATCGAAGAGGAATTGAAGCGTGTTAAAGCGGTAGGCGGGTCCCCGAAAAAGATTTTTTTGGGGGACGGTAATGCGTTTGGGCTTAAAATGGAACGCCTGACAGAAATATTAGAGCTGGTTGGACGTTATTTTCCAGAGTGCGAAAGTGTCAACATGGACGCCACTGTGACGAGCATTTTGAAAAAGTCAGACAATGAACTGCACAGGCTCTATGAGATGAAGGTGCGTCACCTTTATCTTGGAATCGAGAGTGGGCTCGATGATGTACTGGCGTTTATGGAGAAGGATCATACGGTTTCCCAGGCTTATGAAGCGATAGACAGGCTTCATGCGGCAGAACTTATTTATGACGCGCATATTATGACAGGGGTGGCTGGGAAAGGCCGCGGAGCTGAGAATGCCGAGCGCCTGGCAGAATTCCTGAACCGCACGAAACCGGCGCATGTGGTGAATTTTTCGATGTTCCTTCATAAAGAGGTTCCGCTGTTTCGTTATATAGAGGACGGTGCATATGTCCCGGCGGATGAGCTGGAAAATTTAAAAGAAGAAAGGACGCTTCTGGAACTTTTGAAGACAGAGCTTCTGTACGATGGCTTCCATGATTTTATTAAAGTGCGCGTTCGGGGGAATTTGCCTGCGGACAAGGAGAAGATGCTTGCTAAGTTGGACAATGTGATAGAGAAGTATGAAGGGAAGGAACCGGTCTATTCCTATGTACAGGGAGAGTGCCCGGTTTTGGAAAAGTGCGGAGAACAGGAAAAGGTGTGGGATATGCGGGATATATAATTGTAGAATGGGTTAGCATTCACAGTCCTCCGCCTACATGCGTACTCGTCGTCTCTTCGAGACTCCATATCCGGCTGTGAATAGCAACCAGAATAGCAAAAATTTTCGGGTTGACAAATCCGAAAAAAGTGAATATACTAATAAAAACTAGTTGAAAACCGATGAGCAAGAGGAGTAGGTAAAAATATTTGTTCCCAGAGAGCGGCCGGTTGGTGGAACGGCAGCAGCAAGAGTTTTTACTGAATGGACTTGCGAGGGCAGCCTGAAACCAGAGTCTGGGAGTATGCGCTGACGGGATTCTCACCCGTTATCAAGGAGATGCGTATGTTAGTACGTAAAAAAGCGGCCGCATAGCGGCAAATTGGGTGGTACCGCAGAAGTAGAATTTGAGCTTTTGTCCCTTTACAGGGATGGAAGCTTTTTTTGTTGCTAAGATGTAGGAGACATAGCATACAGTGCGATGTTAAAAGGCAAATAATAGGAGGTAATGCTAAGATGATCAGGGAAGCAATCGCAAAACTGGCAGGGAAGGAAGATTTGACATACGAAGAGGCAAGAGGCGTGATGGAGGAAATGATGGACGGCGCCGCGACTCAGGCGCAGATGGGAGGTTTCCTCATGGCGCTCAGCATGCAGGGCGAGACGATCGATGAGATCACAGCTTTTGCGACAGTGATGCGGGAAAAAGGCGTGAAATTAAAACCGGAACGGGAAGTAATCGACATTGTGGGAACCGGAGGGGACCAGGTCGGTACTTTTAATATTTCCACAACATCGGCGTTTGTCGTGGCGGCAGGCGGCGTACCTGTAGCAAAGCATGGGAACCGCAGTGTTTCCAGCAAAAGTGGCGCTGCAGACGTGCTTGAGAGACTGGAGATCCCGGTGGCGCTTTCGGCAGAACAGAACGAGGAGATTTTGAAAAAAACGGGAATCTGCTTTTTATTTGCCCCAGTGTATCATTCTTCTATGAAACATGCCGCTCCGGTCAGAAGGGAACTGGGAGTGAGAACCGTATTCAACATTCTTGGTCCGTTATCGAACCCGGCCGCGGCGACGATGCAGCTTTTGGGTGTATATGACAAGAAGCTGGCAGAGCCGATGGCGAGGGTGCTTGCCAATCTGGGGGTTACCCGAGGAGTTGCGGTCTGCGGTGAGGACGGGCTGGATGAGATCACATTGACCGGTGAGACGCAGGTGCATGAGATCCGGTTCGGGGAAATCACTTCTTACACCATTACGCCGGAACAGTTCGGGCTTGCGCGCTGCCCGCTTGATCAGCTTATCGGTGGAACGCCGGAAGAAAACGCACAGATTACCTTGGATATTTTGTACGGAAGGGAAACCGGTCCGAAGAGGGACGTTATTCTCATGAATGCAGGAATGAGCCTGTATCTGGGGATCGACGGGATTGCACTGGCGGATGGAATCGAGATGGCGAAGGACTTGCTGGAAAGCGGAAAGGCAAAAGAAAAATACGAGGAATTCCGCGATGCAGTGAAGAAAATGGTGGGGCAATAAGTAGGATAAGTAGGATGAGGAGGAATCGGCAGAATGATATTAGACAGACTGGCAGCGGACACGAAGCTTAGGATGGAAAAAGCAAAAAAAGAGATTTCATTTTCTGAGATGTGCAGGCGGGCATCTGCCATGAATCCAGATACGGGCTTTCCATTTGAGAAGGCTCTTAAGGGGGAAGGGATGCACTATATCTGTGAAGTGAAAAAGGCGTCTCCGTCCAGAGGGGTGATCGCAGAAGAATTTCCATATCTGGAAATCGCGAAAGAATATGAGGCGGCAGGAGCAGCGGCAGTTTCCTGCCTGACAGAGCCGAAGCATTTCCTGGGAAAGAATGAGTATCTGAAAGAAATCGCAGAAGAAATAAAGATTCCGGTGCTGCGCAAGGATTTTACCATTGACGAGTATATGATCTATGAAGCAAAAGTTCTGGGGGCGGGCGCGGTGCTCTTGATCTGTGCGCTTCTTGATACGGAAACGGTGAGACGATACCTTGGAATCTGTGATCGGCTGGGGCTTTCGGCTCTGGTGGAGGTGCACGACGAAAAGGAGATGGAATCCGCTGTTCGTGCCGGGGCGAGAGTGATCGGTGTAAATAACCGGAATTTGAAAGATTTTACCGTGGACATCGGGAACAGTATCCGGTTAAGAAATCTAGCGCCGGAAAATGTGTTGTTCGTGGCAGAAAGCGGAATCAAGACTTCAAGCGACATTATGAAGTTAAAAAAAGCCGGTGTAAACGGCGTGCTCATCGGCGAGACGCTGATGAAAAGCCAGGATAAAAGAGCGGCGCTCATGGAACTGGACGGATGTCTTGACAAGAATAGAGGGAAGCAAGATGACGAAGATTAAGATCTGCGGCCTCACGCGGATGGAAGACGTCTTGGCGGCGAACCGTCTCGGACCAGACTTTATTGGATTTGTATTTGCCAGAAGTAAGAGGCAGATAACGGATGAGAAGGCAAGGGAGCTTCGGAAGGCGCTCGATGTTAGGATTCCCGCAGTAGGCGTTTTTGTGGATGAGCCGACCGAACATATAGAGCGGCTTTGCAGGGATGAGATCATCCAGATGGTGCAGCTTCATGGAGACGAGGACGCTGCCTATATCCGGCGGTTTCGCAGAAAGATTCCGGCGATCCCGGTCATAAAGGCGGTGCGGGTAAGCTCGGCAGAGCAGATACTTGATGCACAAAAGACAGACTGCAGCTATCTGCTTCTGGATGCTTTTGTGAAGGGCGCTTATGGAGGGAGCGGCAGGACATTTGACTGGAATTTGATTCCGCCGCTTGATAAACCGTATTTCCTCGCAGGGGGCATCTGTGTGGAGACGGCCGGCAAAGCGATCGTATCCTGCCATCCCTATGCCCTGGATGTGAGCAGCGCGGTAGAGACGGCCGGGGTAAAGGATGAATATAAGATGAAAGAATTAATAGAAAGGGTGAGAAAGTATGGAGAGTAAAGGCAGATTCGGTAAATACGGCGGACAGTTTGTGCCGGAAACATTGATGAACGCAGTGGGTGAGCTGGAGGAAGCCTACGACAAATATAAAAATGATCCGGAATTTAACAGGGAACTGAAAGATTTGCTGGAAAATTATGCGGGCAGGCCGTCCCTTTTGTATGAGGCTAAAAAAATGTCGCGCGACCTGGGTGGAGCAAAGATTTATCTCAAACGGGAAGATTTGAATCATACAGGTTCCCACAAGATTAATAATGTACTGGGACAGGTACTTTTAGCAAAGAAGATGGGAAAGACCCGTGTGATCGCGGAGACGGGGGCGGGGCAGCATGGCGTGGCGACAGCGACGGCTGCGGCTCTTATGGATATGGAATGCGAGGTGTTCATGGGCGAAGAGGATACGAAACGTCAGGCGCTGAATGTATATCGTATGAAACTTCTGGGGGCCAAGGTACATCCTGTCACGACAGGGACTATGACCTTGAAGGATGCAGTGAACGAGACGATGCGGGAGTGGGCGGGACGTATGGAGGATACCTTGTATGTGCTCGGTTCCGTTATGGGTCCGCATCCATTTCCGACGATCGTACGTGATTTCCAGAAGATCATAGGAAGAGAAATCAAGGAGCAGCTTATGGAGAGGGAAGGACGGCTTCCCGACGCTGTGATTGCCTGTGTCGGCGGAGGCAGCAATTCTATGGGTGCGTTCTATGAATTTATCCCGGACAAAGAGGTACGGCTGATCGGTTGTGAGGCGGCGGGATTGGGAATAAATACGGAAAAGCATGCGGCCACGATTGCGAGAGGGACGGGAGGGATTTTCCATGGGATGAAATCCTTGTTCTGTCAGAACCAGGACGGACAGATCGCTCCTGTATACTCCATCTCAGCGGGGCTGGACTATCCCGGAATCGGACCGGAGCATGCCATGCTCGCCGCAGAAGGGCGCGCACAGTATGTGCCGGTCACGGATGAAGAAGCGGTTCAGGCATTTGAGTATCTTTCAAAGATGGAAGGAATCATTCCGGCAGTGGAGAGCGCGCATGCAGTCGCTTATGCGATGAAATTGGCTCCGACTATGAATAAAGAACAGATCATTGTCGTCAATATTTCCGGAAGGGGAGATAAAGATGTGGCGGCGATCGCAAGATACAGGGGGGTGCAGATCTATGAATAGAATTAAAGAAGCATTTGAAAACAAAAAAGCGTTCATTCCATTTATCACGGGCGGGGATCCGTCCCTGGAGGTGACAAAGAAACTTTTGCCGGCCCTTGAGGAGGCGGGAGCCGATCTGATAGAAGTCGGGATTCCGTTTTCTGATCCCATTGCGGAAGGTCCGGTGATCCAGGAGGCGGACGTACGTGCGCTCTCAGCAGGCTGCACGACCGATAAGCTGTTTGACGCGATATCGGAGGTGCAGGAGCAGATCCATATCCCGCTTGTATTCATGACCTATATTAATGCGGTCTACACCTACGGAAAAGAGAGATTTATGAAACGGTGCGTCGAATGCGGGATATCAGGCGTCATTGTGCCGGATATGCCGTTTGAAGAGAAACATGAACTTGCTGAGGTGTGCCGTCAGTATGGGCTTGAGCTGGTATCGCTCATAGCGCCTACATCTCACGACAGGATTTGCCGGATTGCAAAGGAGGCGGAAGGTTTCCTGTACTGTGTATCCTCGCTCGGAGTTACCGGCGTGCGCAGTGAGATTACGACGAATGTCGCAGAAATGATTGAGAGGGTCCGTGAGGTTACAGAGATTCCCTGCGCTGTCGGGTTCGGAATTTCTACGCCAAAGCAGGCGCGTGAGATGGCGGAGGTAGCAGACGGGGCAATCGTGGGTTCGGCGATCGTGAAAATTATCGCGGCATATGGAGAAGAGTGTGTCCCTCATGTGACAAAGTATGTGAGGGAAATGAAGGCGGCGGTTGCTTTGGCAGAGCAGGGGCATTGATTGAGTTCAATAAAAACCAGGAACCCCGTTGAGGTAAATATATGACGTTAATATCGGAGCTGGATGCCTTGTTCTTCGATCCAGTCTTCCAGCTCCTCCTGAGAATCGGCAGCCCATTGGTCGTTCTGGCCGGCCTTGTACTCGTCCTTTAATTCTTCCTGCTTAAGTTCCTTTCCATATTCTGGGTTTGGCATAATATATTCCTCCTGCTGATTTTTGATAAGAGAAAAGACACGACCACAGTCATGCCTTTTCTTTTTGGTATGTCATTGAGAGGTTTTTCCTCGTTGCATTGCAGTTTTGTCTATATACAAAGCTGGGGAATGCTCCTCGTAAGAGGGTATATATAAATTGGAGTTTACTGCCGCAAAGCTATTCTTGGGGGAAACAGCCAGCAACAATAAAACTGCAACTGCAACCAATCTGCTGTTACCTGACCGGGAATCTCAATATTATTGCTTTCCCGATTAAGTGGTTTTACTATACCACTTTATAGTGATGATGTCAATAAAA
>CAMNWW010000104.1 GCA_946566415.1 uncultured Lachnospiraceae bacterium
TGGAAAATAATGTCTCTGTCCTTTACACCGCAGGACTTGGCCGCTTCAATGTAATCCTGCCGCACCACGGTCAGCACGACGGAGCGGATCATCCGGGTAAAACTCGGCACACTGGCCACAATGATGGCTATCGTCATACTTTTAAGCCCGCTTCCCATGGCCGCTACAAGACTCAATGCCAGAAGCATATACGGGATACACATCAGCGCGTCGATAATTCTCATAATCCATGTGTCCACTTTTCCGCCGAAGTACGCGGCCGTTGCTCCCAGTACACATCCGCCGAACAGGCTGAGGGCAGTACATACCACCCCAAACATCAGCGAAAAACGCGCTCCATGTATCACTCTGCCAAATAGATCACGTCCCATGTGGTCAGTCCCGAACCAATGCGCGGCGCTCGGTCCTAAAAGCCTCTCCTTAGGATTTGTTGTAATAATAGACTGATAGTCGACAATCACATCCGCGAACAATGCAAGTATGATAATGACTATCAGAAAAAACAGCGCCACCATAGATACCTTATTTTTGCAGAAACGCTGCCATACCTCTTTCCACTGATTCGGCTCTACGTTTGTAATGATTTTCTTCTTTTTTCCAAACATTCTCTCACCCCATAACTACTCAAACTGTGATTTTATTCTCGGGTCAACGAAAGCATATATCAAATCCACAACCAGCATAATGATCATAAATGTTGTGGAGAGAAAAATTACGGCAAACATCGTAAGCGGAACATCCTTCGCCTTGATCGCCGCCACGATCGCATTCCCAAACCCAGGAAGCCCAAAAACAATCTCTGTTATCATAGCCCCTCCCAGAAGGCTTGCAAAATTCATGCCGAGCTGGGTGATAACCGGAATCAACGCATTACGCAGAGCATGCAGAAAAATTACTCTTCCATTCCCTGCACCTTTTCCTTTCGCTGTCCTGATATAGTCCTGATTCATGGAATCCAGCATGGTAGTCCGGGTAAGGCGGCTCAAAAATGCCGCACTTGGAAGCGCAAGAGTCATGACCGGCATAATATAGTGCTGCCATGTGCCGACGCCGCTGCTTGGAAGAAGGCCTAGCTGCAGTGAAAAAAGCAGCATCAGCATCAGTCCAAGCCAGAACCCTGGAACCGAAGCCAAAAACAAAGCCAGAACAGTCAGCCCGTTGTCGACAACCGAATGTTTCTTCACTGCTGAAAGGATCCCTAAAGGAATTCCAAGAAGCGCCGAAAACAGTACGGACAATATCGCCAATTTCAGAGTTGTAGGAAACTTAGGCATAAGTACCTGGGTTACCGGGACATTAAAAGTATAAGAAATTCCGAAATCTCCGTGAAGCGCATCCCACACATAATCAATATACCGGACAGGCAGCGAACGGTTCACGCCCAATGATTCGTTCAGCATGTCTACCTGCTCCTGCGTAGCCGTCGGTCCCAGCATGATTCTTCCAGGATCTCCCGGAGTCACATTCAGAATAAAAAAAACAACAAAAATAATAAATAGCAGTGTCGGTATCACTACCAACAATCGTTTCGTTATGTATTTCGCCATTGCTCTCCTCCTACATTCCTGTATACCTCTCAGTTTGTGACACATGCACAAATATGAATAAATTCATAATTTTCTATGATATTAGCATAGAGTTTCATTTTTATCAATCTTTTTTACATAATTAATCACGTTTTAATCACGTTTGTAATGCAGAAGCCCCTCTCTTAAGACGTTTATACAAAGTATGTAGAGTTCCCACTCCTCTTCCTCGTCGCAGCAGCAAAAACGATGAATGACATTGGGAAGCGCCAGAGCGATCCCCATCATCAGTTCCTTGTGTTCCTTTATATCCTCATGCAGCAGGTTTTCATCAAAAAAACGGTAATCATAAAGCCCCATATATTTTCCGCCGATCAAATGATCGAACGTCCAGTCACGTTTGATCTCTATCGGAGCCTGATTAAAATTGTCTGTAAAAATATCTTGATAATATTTCATCTTCCGGGTACTTTCAGGAATCACACTCTCGCAATCTCTGTTTTTCTCTGGTTCCAGAAGATTAATCCTATGACCGCTTTCCCGGACCGCCTTTAATTCGTCGTCTGAATAAAAAGAAATAATATAAAAATATAAATCCTTTTTATCTTCAAAATATTGATAAAAACTTCCCGTAGGAATCTCCATACGTTTAATCAAACGGTTGATGCTGATATCCTGATACGGAGCTTTCGCGAATTCGTCCATAGCGGCCTCTATAATTGAATTTCGTTTTGACTCCGGAAGGTTAAAAAAAGTCTTTTTCGGCATTTCTCCTCCTTATATACGTCCCAGAACAGCCTCTGTCATGCGGATTGCCCGCCTTGTTTTTTCTGTGTCGTGAACTCGTACGAACCCATAGCCGTTCTGTACCGCCATCACTGTCGTCACGATAGTCCCTTCCTCCCTCTCCTCAACCGGAAGACCAAGAGTAAGACCGATCACGGATTTCCGGGAGGTCCCAAGGAGCATGGGATAGCCAAGCCCTGAAAATGCGTCCAGATTCCGCAGCACATCCAGATTCATCTCATAAGTCTTCCCGAACCCTACGCCTGGGTCCAGTATGATCTTTTCGTCCGCGATCCCCGCCGCTTTTGCCGTTCTTACACACTGCTGTAAATCCTCATAAACCTCTTTTAAAAAATCCTGGTAGACCGGCTCTCTCCGATTATGCATCAAACAGCACGCCGCGTCATATTCCTTTACGACCGAAGCCATCCTTGAATCAAACTGAAACCCCCAGATATCGTTTACAAGATCTGCTCCTGCCTTGAGCGCCTCTTCTGCCACTTCACTTTTGCAGGTATCCACGGAAATCGGCAGATTATAATTCGCCCTCACCGCCTCAATGACAGGCGCCACCCTCTCGATCTCCTCCTGGACCGTAACTTTTTGATATCCGGGGCGGGTAGACTCTCCGCCGATGTCCAAGATATCTGTTCCTGTTTCCAGCAATTCTTTTACATGGTACATTGCCGCGTCATACCGGTTCCATTTTCCACCGTCTGAAAACGAGTCCGGGGTCACATTGAGAATACCCATGATGTATGTGTGGCGCTGTGTGTCAAATTCTCTGTTCCCTATTCGCATATATATGATTCTCCTATTCTCTTATCATCTGAAAAACCTGTCCCTGCAGCCCGCGGTCACTGTCAAACACTCCTCTTACGGCGATGGTTGACGTACGGCTTCCCGGCTTTTTTATGCCCCGCATCGTCATGCACATATGTTCTGCCTCCACCATGACCATCACGCCCAAAGGAGCGAGATGTTCCATCAGTGCGTCTGCGATCTGCGCGGTCATCCGCTCCTGAAGCTGCAGCCTTCTGGCATATACTTCCACAGTCCTTGCCAATTTGCTTAAGCCTGCGACCCTGCCGTTTGGTATATAGGCAATGTGCACTTTCCCAAAAAAGGGCAGCATATGATGTTCACAGAGAGAGTAAAAAAAGATATCTTTCTCCACCACTATGCCGCTGTCGGTAACCTCAAAAGTCTTTTTCAGATACTCTCCTGCATCATCGTCCATTCCGCCGCAGATCTCGCAATACATTTTCGCAATACGCTCAGGCGTCTCCGCCAGGCCTTCTCTTTTCACATCTTCTCCGATCCCTTCCAGAAGGAGACGGACGGCCTGCTCCACTTTCTCCTTGTCTACCACTTTTTTCCTTCCTTTCCCTGTACGTATGAAATGACCTCCCCCAGATAGGAAAGGGAACCAAATACTAAGACTGCGTCCTCGCTTTTTGTGTGCTCCGCCGCTTTTTTTACCGCGTCCTGGATTTCCTCCGCCGTTTCAGCCAAAACTCCCTGTCTTTCAAATTCTGCCTTCAGCTCCTCCTTCCCCAGCGTCCGGTTTTTGTCCGGCAGTTCCACTGTATAAGCTCTGGAAAGATAAGGCGCCATAATCTCCACGATTTTTTGGTATTCTTTATCCTTAAAAATGCCTGCGACAGCCGTAATTTTTTTGCCTCCCAGATAATTCCTTACGTTCTCGGCAAGCCTCCTCGCCGCGTCTGCATTGTGCGCTCCGTCAGCAATAATGAGAGGGTTCTTCCCTATGATCATAAATCTCCCGGGCCACTCCACGCGGGAAAGTCCCGTTTTCACCGCCTCCGGACTAATAGAAAATCCTTCTTTTTGCAGTACCCGGACAGCTTCGAGCGCAGTTACCGCATTCTCGATCTGGTGTTTTCCAGCCAAAGAAAGAGTCAACGTTCCGAACTCACCGTATGAAAATATCTGCCCCTCTGCACTGCTTTCTATGACAACCGCGTCCTTTGGAGACGAGACATGATATCTGCACCCGCATTTTTCTGCCGTATCTTCAAGAATTTTCTGCACTTCCTGGACCTGGGGCGCGCTCACAACTGCCGCCCCGTCCTTGATAATGCCGGCTTTATTTTCCGCGATTTCCTCCAAAGTATTTCCGATAACCCCCATGTGATCCATACTGATAGAAGAGAAAATACAGACCTTTGTATTTTCCACCACATTTGTTGCATCAAGAAGTCCGCCGAGACCTGCTTCCATCACGACAACATCACATCTGTTTTCTGCAAAATAGCAAAACGCGATTGCTGTTTCAATCTCAAACACCGTAGGCGGCGTCTTCCCTGCACGTATCATCCGGTCCGACGCCGCCTTAACTTTACAGGTAATCCCGGCGAACTCTTCTTTCCCAATGTATTCTCCGTCAATCTGGAACCGCTCCCGATAGTCCATGACTGTCGGAGAAATGTAGCGCCCCGTCTTGTATCCTGCCTCTTTCAGGATACAGGAGAGACAGGCTAGGATCGACCCCTTCCCGTTCGTACCCGCTATGTGTATAAATGTCAGTTTATTCTGTGGATTCCCAAGCTCTCTCAGTAAGCCCTTTATACTTTCTAAGCCAAGTACACTTCCGTATTTCGATACATGATCCAAATATACCCTTGCTTCTTCGTATAACATCCTTTTGTCCTTTCAATAGAAATTTGCCAAAGCTTCGCTTGGCATAGATTCCATTCTAACACACTTTTCTAGTTTTGAATACAAAAAAGAAAGCAAAAAAATAGGTCTGTCCCATGACACATCTCCGGTGCATCATGGGACAGATCTCTTTTTCATTTACCACTCAAATTTTTTCTCAAAATAAGCTTTCAGATCTTCTATCTTGACACGTTCCTGCTCCATTGAGTCGCGGTCGCGAACTGTTACCGCATGGTCTTCCTCAGAGTCAAAATCATACGTCACGCAGAACGGAGTACCGATCTCATCCTGGCGGCGGTATCTCTTGCCGATATTGCCTCTGTCGTCAAATTCACAGTTATAATACTTGCTCAATTCTGTATAAATCTTCTCCGCGCCTTCGTTCAGCTTCTTCGACAGAGGAAGCACGCCGATCTTAACCGGAGCGAGCGCCGGATGGAAATGGAGAACAGTTCGCATGTCGCCGCCCTCCAGCTCTTCTTCGTCATAAGCGCTGCAAAGGAATGCAAGAACCATACGGTCCGCGCCGAGCGACGGCTCAATAACGTACGGAACATACTTTTCTTTCAACTCGTCGTCAAAATAGCTCATATCCTGTCCCGATACGTTCTGATGCTGCGTCAAATCATAATCTGTCCTGTCCGCAATGCCCCACAGCTCTCCCCAGCCGAACGGGAAGAGAAATTCCACGTCGGTCGTTGCTTTACTATAGAAAGAAAGTTCTTCCTTGTCATGATCTCTATAACGGATCTCCTCTTCCTTCATTCCCAGGCTGTACAGCCAATTCAGGCAATAGCTCTTCCAGTAGTCGAACCACTCCAGATCTGTATCCGGCTTACAGAAGAACTCCAGCTCCATCTGCTCAAATTCGCGCGTACGGAACGTAAAATTACCAGGCGTGATCTCGTTACGGAAGGATTTACCCACCTGGCAGATACCAAACGGAACTTTTTTACGTGACGTTCTCTGTACATTTTTAAAATTAACAAAAATGCCCTGTGCTGTCTCCGGACGCAGATACACAATATTTTTCGCATCCTCCGTCACGCCCTGGAACGTCTTGAACATCAGGTTGAACTCACGGATATCGGTAAAATTATGCTTTCCGCAGGTCGGGCACGGTATCTCGTGTTCTCTGACAAACTCTTCCATCTGTGCATGCGACCACCCGTCAATGCTCTCCGGAAGGTCGATTCCATTTTCCTTTGCAAAATCTTCGATCAATTTATCTGCTCGGAAACGTTCATGGCATTCTTTACAATCCATGAGCGGATCGCTGAATCCTCCCAAATGTCCGGACGCCACCCAGGTCTGCGGATTCATTAAAATCGCACAGTCCACTCCTACATTGTAAGGATTCTCCTGGACAAACTTCTGCCACCATGCTTTTTTTACATTATTTTTAAGCTCCACTCCAAGATTACCGTAGTCCCATGTATTGGCAAGGCCTCCGTAAATTTCAGACCCGGGATATACAAAACCTCTGTTTTTTGCCAACACTACAATTTTGTCCATAGTCTTCTCTGCCATAATACCAATCCTCCCATTCTTTTTCTTGATCTTTTGGCGAACGCACCCCTTCTATAAAATACGCCCGCCAAGCTCTTGATTCACCTATTATACAGACTGCTTCCAGATTTTGCAAGCATCTATTTACTTTTCAGCCCTTCTCTCGCCTTATTCTTCGCTTTTCTCACTTTCTTTCCCCTGGGTTTCCCATCTCTTCGAGTATCTCAAGCGACCGGAAATGTTTCTCCACATATACATCCATATACCGTTCCATCACTTTCCCCAATTCCTCCAACACTTTTGGGCTTACTGTAAATGTATATAGTTTTTCAATGGTTGACGACACAATATACTGCATGGCATATAAAGTAGAGGTGTCAAGCCGCATTTGGTCGGCCGCGTCCCATCCGCACCGCTTGCAGACAAGCCCCCCTTTTTTCACGCTGAACAGGCATGGGCTTTCCCGGTCTCCGCAGACGATGCATTGGAAGACTTGCGGCCCTTCCCCTTCCACGCTTATAGCTTTAAGCTCAAATATGTACCGTACCAGAGGAAGCGGTATCGTCCGCTTTATGAGCGCCCTCATAGTCTGGTACAGGAGGCGGAGCATTTCCCGCTCATCGCATCCCTCTTTTGTATAGTAATCTGCAAATTCCAGGAAATAAAAAGCGTAGCATGCCGCCTCCATGTCCGTCCTTAGTTCCGAAAAATAGCTGGTGATCTCCACCGACTGGATTGTATAGGATGTACGTCCTTCGTACACTGTAAATGTACCGAAAGAACAGGGAAGAGTCACGCCTGCAAGGGAACTGGTCGGTTTCCTTGCCCCTTTTGCAAATGCCGGGATTTTGCCCCTCTCTTTCGTAAGTATCACAACCCGTTTATCATATTCTCCAATCGGCAGTGATGAAAGCACCATCCCTGTCAACGTTACTACCTGGCTCACTTGTCTTTTC
>CAMNWW010000105.1 GCA_946566415.1 uncultured Lachnospiraceae bacterium
GAACGCCTTCACTTCTAAGCCGGTAAATATTTTCAATCACAACGATCGAATTATCCACCAGCATACCAACGCCCAACGCAAGCCCGGACAAAGAGATTATATTCAGAGTTACGTTAGAAAAATACATCAGTACAATAGCGAACAGCACGCTCATCGGAATACTGAACGCGATCACGACCGTCGGTTTGACATCCTTTAGAAACAGAGCCAATACGATAATAGCCAGGACGGCGCCGTAGATCAAATTCTGCAGGACAGAGTCAATGATTAATTTAATGTACTCCCCCTGGTCCATTAGCGGTGTAATATGCAGTCCTTCGTATTTTGTTTCCAATTCCTCTATTGCTTTATTCAATGTCCTTGATACTTCGGAGGTTCCCGAAGCCGATGATTTCATAATGCTCAATATTACGCCGTCATTCCCATTGATCTTCGCATAGCTGTCGCCGGAATTGTCGATCATCCCTACGTCGGCTACATCGGTAAGGCGTACATCCCCGATGCCGTCCATGCTGACAAGAAGTACGTTCTTCAGCTCATCCAAGGTCTCGAACTGATCCCCTATCCGAAGAAGATACTGGGATTCTCCCTCTTTAATATAGCCTGCCGGCATCTCAAAGTTCTGAGCATAGATGATCTGAGAAAGGGTGTCTTTGGTTACCATCGCGTCAATATTGGCGCTCTCCATCGCCGTCTCTCTTGCGGTGTTGTACTGCTCTCTCGCCTCGTCAAGCTGGGCCTGCGCAGAAGTCAGTTCGCTCTCGCCCGCCGCAAGCTGGGCGCTGGCCGCGCCGAACGCCGCCGCTGCGGAAAGCTTCCCTTTCTCCACGGATGCATAATTATTTTTCGCCGCTTCCACCTGCGCGTTAACCTGATCCAGGACGGCCTGCGCCGCTGCGATCTCCGTATCCAGGTTCGCAAGCTCTGTGTCGATCTGGGGGATCCGGGTATTTACCTTCTCCTCCATCATAGAAAGATTCTCCCAGGTAAACGCCTCGCTAAGCGCCGCAAGCTGGGCGTTATCCGGCTCCATCAGGATCAACTGCCCGATCATTTCCTTCACCTTGCCGAAAATCTCCTGTGTCTCATCGGCGAGAATAGAAGAAATCGTAAGAGGCTCGCCTCCTGGAAGCATCCACGCCGGAATCATCCCCAGAGCCTCGTTAAGCTGATTGTAAGCCGGCATAAGCTTTTCCTCATACGCCTGTTTCTCAGCCTCCAGCGCAGCCTGGCTGGTCTTAAGCCCGCCCACCTGCGCCTCGTAAGAAGCCGCGCTCGCCAGGGCGCCGTCCAGCATCTGGCTGTATTTTGCCAGCTCTTCATATGTAGAATCCTGCTGTGACTGAAGCTGCGATTTCCCTGACGCGATCTCGCCCGCCGCCTGGGAAAGCTTCGCCTCACTGTCGTCCAGAGTCTGTTTTGCTTCCGCAAATTTTTCGTCAAGCGTCGCCAAAAGCCGGTCGTTCACATTATTGATCTTCCCCTGGTTGAGGCGGATCTCCACAGTTTCCTTGGTCAGCCCGCTCGTGTTCACGCTTGCAACGCCCGCCTGCCTCTCCAGATAGGGGATCAAAGTCTTTTCCGCAAACTTGCTTAATTCCTTGACATCCATCCCGTCATAGTCGATACTCATCGTCATGGTCGGCAGCATATCCGGAGAAATCTCCATAAGCATAGGAGCGCCCGCTTCCTCAGGCAGTACCCCGGATATCTGTTCTATCGCCGTCGACAGCTTGACGATCGCGCTGTCCATATTCGTATCATCCTCAAACTCCAGCATTACCATGCTGAAATTCTCCGATGAAGTACTAGTCACGTTTTCCATACCGTTTACTGTCCCGAGAGAACTTTCCAGGATCTCGGTGACCGAGCTCTCCACTCTCTCTGGGGTGGCGCCTGGATATGTAGTAATCGCCACTACGTATGGGAGGGTAATCGTCGGAAACAGGTCTGTAGTGATTCTTGTAAAACTGATAATTCCAAGTACGATGACCATTACCACTCCCACCAGGACAGTAAATGGCTTTTTTACGCAAAACTTTGACATGCGGTCTTTTCCTCCTCTGCATTCTATCGTAACTGTCATAACCTTACACGCATTTCCTATTTTATGATGCCAGGGTCAAAAGGTCTGAATCCACATCGTGCTTGCACGAAGGTGGATGAACGGCCTTAGGACCCGCCCCGATATGAGGATAAAAGTGGGGCGTAAGCCCCGCGATATCCGAATATTGGGTAGAATTGTGGGAGCGCAAAGCGCGGAACAATTCGTAAGGCATCTTTTGACCCTAATATCATTCTATTTTATTCCCCATATATATAAGATGCAATAAATTTTTCATAAAATTTGTATAGTCCAGCCATACAGAATAGGAGCACATAGACCGTACATGCTTGCATGTTAAGGGGTATGTGCTCCTATTCTGTATGGGCGGGACGCCCATTAAGCGAGAAACGTAGCACAGCTCATTTGATTAATTTCTTGATTTCTCACCCACCAGACCGTATACTGATGTATATCATATTGTAGAATAAGGAGCTGTGTTTATGAACAAAAAGGAAACCGCAGAAATCAAGAAACAATTTACACCTGCGAACTGCGCCGCCACAAGGATCTGCGGATGCTATGTGAGCGCTGAAAAAGAAAAAAAGACCGAGTTTAAGGAAGCATTTCTTTCTCTTCCCGAAGAAGAAATGTTCAAATATTTCGACATTTTCCGCAAATCCCTATCCGGGACCATAGGCAAAAATCTGCTGAACATGGAATTTCCGCTGGAAACAGAAGCAGAAGGCGGAACGCAGGATGCCCTTTTAAAACTCCGGGACAGCCGCCTCACTGACGACGCACTGCTGGAAGTATTTTATGACCGGGTCATCGATTCCTACGACTACGGCGAGAATTACCTCATCCTCCTCATCCACGCTGTCTACGACATCCCCGGAAAAGCCTCCGACGGCAGCGAAATGTTCGATGCTTCGGATGAAGTGTACGACTACATACTCTGCTGTATCTGTCCTGTCAAGCTTTCCAAACCGGCCTTAAGCTATCACGCCGAAGAAAACAGTTTCCATGAGCGTATCCGCGACTGGGTCGTAGAAATGCCCGACGCCGGTTTTCTTTTCCCGGCATTCAATGACAGGGGAAGCGACATACATAGTCTTTTATACTATTCAAAGAATGCTGAAAATCTTTATAACGGACTTACCGATCTCTTGCTGGGCTGCGTACCGCCGCTTACGGCTGAAGGACAGAAGGAGATCTTCCGCACTCTAGTCGAAGAGGCTCTTGGAGAAGACTGCGAATATGACGTAGTAAAAAATATTCATGAAAATTTAAATGAACTCATAGAGCAAAATTCTGATAATCCGGACCCGCTTACTTTGGATAAGGCGGAAGTGAAATACCTTCTTACCAAAAGCGGTGTCGAGGAAAATCAATTAGAAGACTTTGACGCACAGTACGAGGCGGCGGCAGGAGAAAATTCTACGCTCATCGCCTCCAATGTGGCGGACATGAAAAAATTTGTCATAAAGACCCCGGATATCACAATCCAGGTGAACCCGGAGTGTATGGATCTGGTAGAGACACGTGTCATCGACGGACGGAAATGCCTGGTTATCAGCGTGGACGACCGTGTTGAGATCAACGGTATCAGCGCAAAGACCGCGACAGTCTGACAAAGACTGCCTAAACAAGAGTCCCGCCGCCGGAAGAAATCACTCCTATCTGCAGCAGCCACTTCACAAGGCTCAGAAGACCGTTTACAATAGCGCTGTCGATATAGCTAAGAGGCATATTCACTCCTCCCAAAAGTATGGCAATCAGAAGGAGCCTATAAGGACGTATCCTTATATAAAACTGTTCCACCTTTGGAGAGAGCTCCGCCAGAATATTCGCTCCATCCAAAGGTGGGAGCGGGATCAAGTTAAATACCCCAAGCCCTACATTAAGCGTCACCCCATAGAAACAGAGCACATACAAATAATTCACCACCATACCGCTGGTGCCGAACTTATAGATCACACCGTATAAAAGGGCAAACAGAAACGCCAGCAGAAAATTCATTGCCGGACCTGCCGCCGCAACCAGGATCATATCTCTTTTGGGATTCTTATAATTCCTAGTGTTTACACGCACCGGCTTCGCCCATCCTACATGGAAAAGCAAAAGACATAATGTCCCCCAGACATCCAAATGCTTAAAAGGGTTCAAAGTCAGTCTCCCATCCCTCTTCGGCGTCTCGTCGCCCAGAAGGTACGACACATAGCCATGCGCAAACTCATGCATGGAAATTGCGATTAAAATCGCTGGAACTACATATATAAGCGTCTGGAAAAAACGGTATAAGAAACTTCCTATTCCATAGCTACCCCACAAAAACATAGAACAACACTCCAATTTAATCTGATATTACCCATTATAGCTCCCAAGAATTGCGGATTCAATAGGAATTTTATTAATTCTTTTAAAAAAAGGAGCCTTTCATCCGGCTCCTTTGCATCACATCTTATCATACCTTATTTTTCATTCTCATATTCCACAATTCTTGCCACCTTCGGCGCGGAACGTGAATTCGGGTCAAAAGTCAGTCCCAGATATTCTTTTACAAGACATTTTGCAAGTTCAATCCCTGTAACCTGCGATCCCATGGTAATGATATTCGCATTATTACTGAGCTGTGCGCGCTGCGCCTGATACACATTGTTGACAAGCGCCGCATAAGCGCCCTTTACTTTATTTGCCGCAATACTTACGCCAATGCCAGTCCCGCAGATCAGGATACCGCGTTCACATTCTCCTGCCGCCACACTCTTAGCAAGACGGACCGCTGTATTTGCGTAAATCGGATCGTCGCTTCCAAAATCTACACATTCATGACCCAGTCCTTCGATAAATGGAATCAATACTTTTTTGTAGTCTGTCGCGTTCGGATCGCAGCCGATTGCTATTTTCATTGTTCTTCCTCCTCCTTCTACTAATTCAAAATTTTATCGTTTCTATTATATCATCCTCAAAACATTTCCACAATCATGAAAATACCGTTTCTTTATTTTACTCCCAGGATTTTAAGGGTACGTTTCACCAGAACGTCGCTTGTAAAAGGCTCCCTCAGCTTGTCTGCAACGATATTGTACTTCTGCTGCAAAGACTCGGCATAACTGAGTAAATCATCCGGAAAGACCAAAATAATTTTTGTTTCCGCCCATCTCGAATTGATTTCCTTTAACGCCGCCTCCATTTCACCGTAATTCCCAAATCTTGCAAAAATAAATGCCAGATCCGGTTTTTCGTTTTCAAATTCTTCCATAAGTTTACCTCGGTCCGCGGCCTCTCGTACTGTCTGGAATCCCTCGTTCTCGAGAGCCGTTTTTATCAACGCCCGTTTAAAAATAGCTTCGCCGCACACCAGGATCTTCGGAGATTCCACATACGCCTGCGTGTCAGGGATATTTTCCTGCATCAAAGAATCATATCTTGCCTGCGCTTTGTCGACTTGTTGTTCCGCCGCCTTTTTATACCAATATAACGCCGTCTTCCGATCCTTTTTCACGCCGTCCCCCTCATCATACATTCTTGCGAGCTGAAACTGCGCGTCTACATGTCCGTCCTTTGCGGCCGCTTCATACCAGTACGCCGCGTCTTCTTTCTCCCTCTTTGTGCGTGCGGCGCTATCAAGCATGCATCCGTATAAATATTGGCTTGCCACATTCCCCCGCTGTGCGGATTTTCTGCGAATCTCCTTAAGCCTTCTTTCATCCCTGTCCCGCTCTTCCCTCAGTGGATCCCGCTGATAAAAGCCGACTGTGATATCTGAGCTATTAGAATCGTTTTGGCTTGTGGGCGCGAAAGGCAACATTTTAGCATAAAGCTTTTCCCCTTCTTTGCTTCCGTTGTTTTTTGCCTGCTCTGCCCAGAACAGCGCGCGAAGAACATTTTTTTGTATGCCTTTTCCGCCTCGGGCATAGATGTAGGCAAGTGTGGTCTGTGCATTGACATAATCCAGCATCGCGCTTTTTTGGCACCACTCCATCACTTTTTTCTGTGCGTCGTCAGACGGGATTTTCTGGCACTTTGCAGCACAAAGGAAAAGTATCTCTGCGTCGCCCTTCTCAGCAGCCTTCCCGTACCACCAAAACGCTTCCTCCAGATTCCCCTTTTTTTCATACCGCATCGCCTGCCGTATCATCTCTTTTACACTCATGTCCGGCGCTGCTTTCCTTTCCTTCCCAACCGTCCTAAGAACAGCGTCAAGCGCAGACGCAAGATAATAAGCCGCGGTACCGGCGTATGCATTTACCCGTCTCCCGTCCTTATAGCAGATCATCATATAGCTGGAATCTTCGTCGTCAAGGCTAACGCTCTCTAACTCGTCGTACAAAATAGGATAAGAAATTCCGGTATTTCCCATTTCTTTGCCCGTCAACGCCTCCTTATGTGCATAGAACCCATCCTTTGCAAATAAAAAGCCTTTTTTCCCATTTCCCCAAAATGTTTCGTCCGCCAATACGGCCGCATCCTGCAGCTCACAGTCCGCCGCAAATGTACGGAGCGCATTTTGTATCTGCTTTGGCTTGCATTCTTCAACAGGCTTTACGCTGAGCGGATATCCGTGTTTTTCCTTTCTCACAATGTCTTCCTTACGGACAGAAAGCACCGCGTTTTTGACCGACTCTTTCCTATCTATCATCTGTTTCTCCTTCTCAACCCTTCTCTTTCTATATAATTTATCACAAGAATTTGTCCAGTTCTCTCTCCACTTCCGGCATTTTCTTAACCTTTGGGCTTTCTATAATCATCCCTTCCTTTATCACCATGTCCAGATTTCTGAGCGCGGCCAAATCTTCGATCGGGCTGCGGCTGCAGACGATCATATCCGCCATTTTCCCCTTTTCGATAGAGCCTGTTATATCGCCGATTCCCGCCAGGTTCGCATTGAGCCATGTTGCGCTGTAAAGTGCAAATACGGGAGTGACTTTACAGTATTTCACAAAGTACGCCAGTTCCCTCCACATATCATAATGTGTGATGTAAGGGCAGCCCGTGTCGGTCCCTAGTCCTACCGGAATACCGTTTGCAAGACATGCTTTCGCCAGCTCGATAATGCCGTCAAATACAATCTTCCCATTCTCCTTTTGCTCGTATGTGGCATGAGACACATTCCTGTCAAACAATGCATAAGGAAGCGCGGGAGAGATGGTGGAAATCTGGTATGCTTTCTTTTTTTTAAAAAGCCGGAGGATCTCTTCCGTGGGCCTGGCGCCATGCTCGATAGAATCCACGCCGTTTTCAAGCGCCACAAGGACGCCTTGCGGGCTTTCCACATGGGCTGCCACCTTCATCCCCAGCTCATGAGCTTTTTCGCATGCC
>CAMNWW010000106.1 GCA_946566415.1 uncultured Lachnospiraceae bacterium
AAATTATGTTGCGGTTGGAAAAGCGAAGGTAAAGATGCCATTTAGCAAGATGTTTCTTCTTGCTGTCCTTGCGGGAGCTTTTATCGGTCTGGGCGGAGCAGGCGCCGCGACCGCTTCAGTGTCCATTTCGCAGGCGTCGGTGGGAAAACTAGTGGGTGCGGTCATTTTTCCGGGAGGCCTCACCATGGTGCTGCTTGCAGGGAGCGAACTGTTTACGGGAAATTCCCTCCTTGTCATCCCTCTCCTTATGAAGGAGATCACACCGGAGGAGATGCTGAGGAACTGGGTTATCGTGTATGCAGGCAATATGGCGGGGGGAATTTTGGCGGCGGCGGGAGTCGTTTGTTCCCACCAGATCAGTCTCTTTGATAATCAACTGGCGGTTTCGGTCCTTTCCACTGCGGCGGTAAAGTGTACGATTCCCTTTGGCGACGCGGTGATCCGTGGAATATTCTGTAACTTTCTGGTATGCATTGCTGTGTGGATTTCGTTTGCGGCAAAGGATACGGTGGGAAAGATTGCAGGGATCTTTTTCCCAATCATGATTTTTGTGCTGTGTGGATTTGAACACAGTGTGGCGAATATGTATTACATTGCGGCGGGGCTTTTTGCGAAAGGTATCCCGGTTTACGCTCAGGCGGCAGAGGCGGCAGGAGCAGACTTAAGCGCAATAACCTGGGGGAATTTTCTGGGGGCGAATCTTCTTCCGGTTACAGCCGGGAACTTGATCGGCGGCGCGGTCTGCGTGGGATGCGTGTACTGGTTCGTGTATTTGCGAAGTGCAGAACGGCAGGAAAAATAGACAGGGTGTGATACCGGCATGTGATAAAATTATTTTATATGATTGATAAAATGATATTGATTGTGAAAACAGATGAAAGCGGTTATACTAAAGCTGAGATCAGAAAAACATCTGATTTTGGCAGTAAAACAGAAGAAAAGGAGGATGGAAATAATGGCAGAAGTAATCATTACACAGGAAAATTTTCAGAAGGAGGTTCTTGAAGCGTCAGGACCGGTATTGGTGGATTTTTGGGCGACCTGGTGCGGACCCTGCCAGGCAATGCTTCCGGTCGTAGAAGAATTGGCAAATGAACAGACACAGATCAAGGTATGCAAGCTCAATGTGGACGACCAGAAAGAGCTCGCAAGAAAATATAAAGTGATGTCAATCCCTACGTTTATTGTATTTAAGAATGGAGAAGAATCTGCAAGAACATTGGGCGTACAGCCGAAGGAAGCGCTGATCGAGCTGGCGGGACAATAGAAAGCGGGGGAATTTTTCACATATTTTCTTTACGATTGCAATAAACTATAGTATGGTATATGCTGTATGGTATTTATTTGCATGGTACTTGGGATATGTCATTGACATTTAGCGTCCATGTGGTATAATACGTATACACGTGATTGCCAGTTTGTCCTCCGGTGTCCTTCGGGCCCGGGGGCTTTTTATATATGGGGAGGTAATATGGCAGATAAATCATACAAATCGTATCAAGAGCAATTAAATATTCTACAGTCAAGAGGCATGGTAATAGGAGAGGGGAAACAAACGTCACGCGCAATGAATATACTTGAACGTGAAAATTATTACAACGTCATCAACGGATATAAGGAGCTATTTCTTGCAACTAAAGCTGTCGATTCCACTGATGAAGTGTATAAAACCGGCACTACATTTGATGAGATATATGCTTTATATGACTTTGACCGGGAACTTAGAAATATATATATAAAATATCTATTTAAGGTTGAAAATACTTTTAAAACAATAATTTCACATGAATTTTCTGTCCAATATGGTCACGATAACTATCTTAAAATTCAAAATTTTGATAATTCCAGCGAACAAAAAATATCGTCATCTATAAAACTCATTGGGGATATACACCAAGAAATTGCGCGCCAAATGAGTAAGCACCATCAAGTGGTGACTCACTATATGACTGAACATGGGTACATACCTTTGTGGGTTCTTGTAAATGTCCTTACTTTTGGCAGGATTGAAAATTTTTATAAAAATATGAAGCCTGCTGATAAAACCGTAGTTGCAAAACAATTTAACCTTCAACCGGATGAACTTGCTAAATTTATGCATATGCTCGCCTTGGCACGTAACAAATGTGCACATGACGAACGTTTTTTTGATATTAAATTCAAGGAAAGAATACATACAAAAAGTATCAAGAACTTCTCTGCCTTAGGAATTGTACGTGCCAAAGATGGCTCTTATATACATGGGACGAATGACGCATATGCAATTGCAGTTATGTTCGCTTTGCTGTTAAGTAAATCTGATTTAGACGAGTTTATATCTTCTATGGGAGCTGTTTTTGGCAAACTCCAGAAGCAGCTGCATACCATTTCAGTTAAAGATATTATGACTATCATGGGCTATGATACAAATTGGACTAATTTATCCAATTTGGTCCCCTGAAATTTTACCTGACAGGAAATTCTTTTGGTGATATTAGAAAAAAACGCACTCTCTAATTTGTGTAGGTTTCACAAAAAGTACGTTGAAATAGAAAAAATGCTATTTAATATTGACAGGAAGAATACAGAGTGGTATAGTCATTACAACAAGATTGTATCCAATATCCTATATCCAAAAAATGGATATAGGAAAACGAAAAGGAGGAAAAAAATGAAGAAGAGAACAGTTGTATCAATTTTGTTGACACTGGCAATGGCTTGTACGCTGTTTACAGGATGCAGCACTCCGACTCAGGAGACAAGCGGCGACTCCGACAAGAAAGAGGAGCAGACAGAAAGCACGGACAAAGAAGACGACGGCAAGGAGGAGTCTGCCACCGGTCTGTCAAAGGCTACGATCCTTTCAGCGGATAAGCTTCCGATTACAGGAATCGGCACAACCGTAGCAACAGATGTCAAGGCAAAAGAAAGCTACAAGATCGGCTACATCGCAAAGAATACGACGAACCCGTACATGAACGCTCAGGCAGAAGGCGTTAAGAAAGCCGGAGAAGACATGGGATTTGAAGCTGTTACACAGGCTCCGTCTACCGCAGACAGCGTAGAAGAGCAGGTTAAGCTTATGGAAGACATGATTCAGCAGGATATGGACGTTATCATTGTTCATTGTGCTGATTCTAACGGTATTATGCCTGGCGTAAGAAAAGCACAGGAAGCAGGAATCCTGGTACTTACAATCGGTACACCGGCATCTGAGGATACATTCTTAAGAACAGGTGTTGATTACTACGAGACAGGCTACACGATCGCAAAAGAGATGGCGGAAGAACTTGGCGGCAAAGGCAATATCATCATCCTTGAGGGGCCTCCGGGAGCAGCAAACGCAATCGAGAGATTGAACGGAATCAACGACGCTCTGGCTGAGTATCCGGATATCGAGGTTGTAGCTTCCCAGACAGCTAACTTCAAGAGAACAGAAGGTATGTCTGTAACAGAGAACCTGATTCAGAAGCATACAGATATTCAGGGACTGATCGGATGTAATGACGAGAGCGCCCTTGGCGGAATGCAGGCTCTTAAGGCAGCAAACATGAACGACGTTCTTATCGCTGGATTCGACGGCAGCGTTGACGCGACAAGCGCGGTAGCGTCAGGCGATATGTTCGCTACATATAACACAGACCCGTACGGTTCCGGATACATCGCATGTGCATACGCAGTAATGAATCTGAACGATGGAACAGAGCCGGAAGGCAAATTCATCCCGTTCCCGACAGCAGAGGCACAGCCGGTTATCAATTCTGAGACGGTAGCAAACTACCAGGATAACATCGCTTGGTGGAAAGCGGTTCAATAAATCGAGAAATCAATTTGTTTTAAATATTTCACCCATTCGTCCCCGCAGAATTTATCCTGTGGGGACGAATAAAAAAGAAAAGAATTCGGCAAAGAGAAGCGATGAGGTGAAAAAATGGGAGAAACAATTTTAACAGCGCGCCATATTACAAAGCTCTTTCCTGGTATGAAGGCCCTGGATAATGTGGACTTCGACCTAAAAGCGGGAGAAGTCCACATTTTGGTCGGAGAGAACGGGGCAGGAAAGAGTACCCTTGCAAAAGTAATACTTGGCGCTTATAAGGCGGAAGAAGGCGAAGTCACCTTCGACGGCGAGGTAGTAAAGTTCAACGGAACGAAAGAGGCGCTGGAAAAAGGAATCGTAGCGGTGTACCAGGAATTTACCTTGGTTCCATATATCAGCGTCGCACAGAATATATTTTTGAACCGGGAATACAAGACAAAGCTGGGACTTATTGACCACAAGAGAATGGAAGAGGAAGCCCGTGAACTGCTGAAGTCTTTAAATTGTGAATACATCGACGTAAAGAGTTATGTAAAGAACTTAAGCGTCGCAGAACAACAGATGGTTGAGATCGCGAAAGCGCTTTCTTTCAAACCGAGGGTCATGGTATTTGACGAGCCTACGGCGACACTGTCGGAAAGAGAAGTCGATTCCTTGTTCCAGCAGATACACAGATTGAAAAAAGAAGGTATCGGAATCATCTATGTATCCCATCGAATGCAGGAATTTCCATTGATCGGAGACAGGATCACGATCCTTCGCGACGGTGTAAAGATCAAAACGGTGGGAATCAACGAGTGTACGAACGAAGAACTTGTCAATATGATGGTTGGACGTGACATTTCACAGGTATATGTACGTACAGAGAACAAGCATGAAGGAGTTGCACTCAAGGCAGAGAATCTGTACGATTATCACGACCGGGTAAAAGGCGTCAATCTGACGGTCAATAAAGGAGAGATCGTAGGAATTGCCGGTCTGGTAGGCGCAGGGCGTACAGAGACGGCAGAGATCCTTTACGGGATCCGTCCGATGAAATCAGGACAGATCTATATTAACGGGAACGCTGTTACCGTGAATACCCCGCTTCAGGCGACAAAGCTTGGAATCGGCCTGGTGAGCGAGGACCGTAAGAAACAGGGGCTTGCCCTGGATGAGTCAATCGCGCTGAACACAGTGGCGGTAAGTCTGAAAAAGATCTTTCCGAAGTTCTTTATATCAAATAAGAAAATCAAAGAGGTTGCTCTTGACTATAAAGATCAGCTCCGTATCGCGACGACCAGCGTGAATAAGGCCTGTAAGTATCTTTCGGGCGGAAATCAGCAGAAGGTCGTACTTGCAAAATGGCTGAGTTTTGATCCGGATATCCTTATCTTTGACGAGCCTACGCGCGGCATCGACGTAGGTGCAAAGATGGAGATATATAGCCTGATGGATAAACTGGCATCGGAAGGAAAGGCGATCATTATGATTTCCTCAGAATTGCCGGAAGTAATCGGTATGAGCGACAGAATCTATATCATGCATGAGGGTCATATGGTAGGCGAAGTGCAGAGGTCAGAATTCAATTCCGAGGAGATCGGAGCACGTATGATGCTGGGGGCAGGAGGTGCTGAGAATGCAGAAAGCTAGTATGAAGCAAAGAATTAAAAACATTCCTCCGGTAGCGTATATGCTGGTGGTCATCATCATTGTATTTAGTTTCATGGATCCGCATTATCTGTCCTTCTCCAATTTCAGGAATGTGTTGATTCAGGCGACGCCGCTGATGATCGTCGCGTTCGGACAGACCTGTATCGTACTGACACAGGGAACCGATCTGTCTCTGGGCGCACAGGTCAGTTTCGTGACAGTATTTACAGTATTCCTTGCTCAGCATGGGATTATCCTGGAAGTGGCGATGCTGATCGCGGTCTGTACGACGACATTGATCGGCGCGGTGAACGGTATTATTGTGGCAAAGGGAAATATTCCTCCATTCATCGCAACCTATGGTATGCAGAATATTGTAAACAGTATTTCACTTCTTTTGACCGCAGGCTCGTCCATCTATTTTGACAGTTTTACATACCGGATTGTGACGGAAACGACAATATTGTTTGTACCTCTTATGGTATGGGTGGCAGTTCTGGTATTTGTCCTGGTTTGGATCGTTCTGAGGAAGACGAAATTCGGAACGAATATCCATGGGCTTGGAGGAAACAGAGAGGCTCTGACTCTTGCAGGTATCAGCCCGGTCAAATGTCTGATCAAGACGTTTGCGTTTGCAGGATTTATCGCAGGTATCGCGGGTGTGATTACACTCTGCCGTGTTGAATCCGGCCAGCCGACCGTGGCGACAGGCTGGGAATTCCAGGCGGTTGCGGCGACTCTTCTGGGCGGGACCTCCATGCGTGAAGGAAAAGGCGGTGTGACAGGTACGATTTTCGGCGTCCTTCTTATCCAGATCATTAAGAACGGCCTGAACGTTGTCGGCGTACAGTCTACCTACCAGAATGCGATCATTGGTTCTATCGTATTGGCGGCTATTATTATCGATGCGGTTGTCCGTATTCGTTCAGAAAAGTAGGAGGATGAGGACATGGATGCAAAGAAAATATTTGAAGAAATAAAAAGCTCAAAAGTGTTTTACAGTCTCGTCGGACTTATCATATTGATCATTATTTCATCTATCATAGCTCCTAATTTTAGAACGGTGGACAATATGATCACGATTTTCCGTCAGGCAAGCGTACTTCTGGTTCTAAGCGCCGGACTTACGGCAGTACTTTTGACAGGCGGTATGGATCTGTCAGTCGGCGCTACGGCAGGCTTCATCGGATGTATCTGCGCACAGCTTTTAAAGTCAGGCATGTCTATCCCGCTGGTAGCTCTGATCGGAATTCTGATCGGTATGGTAGTTGGATGTATCAACGGGCTGCTCGCAGGTATTCTGCCAAGTTTTATTGCTACATACGGAACGAACTGGGTCATGAGCGGACTGGCCGTTATCGTCATGCAGGGTGCGGTTATTTATGACCTACCGGAAGGATTTACACAGATCGGCGTCGGATATATAGGTCCGATTCCGAACCTGATTATCATTGCGGCGATCGTAGTCATTATCATCTATATTTTGCTGCAGAGGACGACTTATGGACGGCAGGTATACTCTTATGGTTCAAATCCCACGGCGGCAAGGTATGCGGCGATCCCGGTGAAGAAAATCATGGTATCTGCATTTATGATGTGCAGTATGTGCGCCGGACTTGCGGGAATGCTCATCACCGCGCGTTTGAACGCGGCGGATGCGGCGATGGGCGACAGCTATGGGCTGCAGACGGTTGCGGCAGTCGTTATCGGCGGAACCTCCATGCTCGGCGGAGAAGGCGGAGTGCTGGGAACAGTCATCGGCTCCCTGATCCTGACAGTTATTGTTAACGTAATGAATTTACAGGGAATCCCATCCTTTGCACAAGGTCTGGTCG
>CAMNWW010000107.1 GCA_946566415.1 uncultured Lachnospiraceae bacterium
GCCAAGCTTGCCTACGAGACAGTCCGGCTGGAGGTCACGCTGGGAGACACCCCTTATAAAGGGGACGATATCCACATTGAAGTTGCAAAAAGGGATACGATATCCGAGGTGATAACCGTTTGAGGAAGAACAGTATAAAAGAGAGGAAAGGAATTGGGGAATGAATAAGACAGCAGTTATTACGGACAGTAACAGCGGAATCACACAGGCGGCGGCCAAGGAGCTGGGGATTCAAGTGCTTCCCATGCCGTTTTATATTAATGACGAGTTGTTTTTTGAGGATATAACATTGTCGCAGGAAGAGTTTTATCAGCGTCTGGACGAAGATGCAAATATCACAACTTCACAGCCGGCGCCTGCGGATGTGACAGGATTATGGGATCAGGTGCTTAAGGAGTATGACGAGATTGTACATATTCCAATGTCGAGCGGACTGAGCAGTTCCTGCGAGACAGCGATCATGCTGTCGGCCGACTATGAAGGAAGGGTACAGGTTGTCAATAATCAGAGAATTTCTGTGACACAGCGCCGTTCTGTACTGGAAGCGCTCAAAATGGCAAAGGCGGGGAGGAGAGCAGGGGAGATCAAAGAGCTGCTGGAAGCGACGAGATTTGACTCAGATATCTATATCACAGTGGATACTTTAAAATATCTAAAGAAAGGCGGACGTCTGACGCCTGCCGCCGCAGCAATTGGTACAGTCCTGAACCTAAAACCGATACTGCGTATTAAAGGGGAAAAGCTGGATGCATTCGCGAAGACACGGGGATGGAAATCAGCGAAGAGGACAATGCTCAAAACAATTGAAGATGTGATACAAAAGGATTTTGAAGGCTGCGACGGTCCTGCGGACCTTTATATAGACGCAGCGTATACTGGAAGCAGGGAAGAGGCTTTGGACTGGAAAGCAGAGCTTGAGGAAGCATTTCCGGGATACGATATCCATATGGATCCATTGTCCTTGAGCGTGACATGCCATATTGGGCCAGGGGCAAGGGCAGTTACGGTTACAAAGAAGCTTCATATAGATGAATAACGGCAGAATATCCGAAAAAGCAGGAGATATGGTTCAGAGAATTCGTATCTCCTGTCTGCATTCATTAAGGAAGGGACGGTAAAATTTCAAGGACACTGCTGATTCGTATAGATCGGCGGCAAAGCAGTCAGTCCGAAGCATTCTTCTTCCGAGATCAGAAACCGCATCCGGTCGGGCAGGATTCATGACAAGGGGAATCTGTGAGCAACGCTTGATTTCCCGCAGAACCCATTTGCTTTTTTGACAAAAGCCAAGAAGTCTTGCGTACTGGGAGAATCCTTTGGCAGCATAGGCGGCAAGATCCTCCTTCAATATATCCAGAAGAATATGCAGGAGCACCCGGCTTATCCTCGTATAAGTGACTTCCTTTGTCTTAAGTGAAGTGCAAAAGGTTTCCCAGTCCAAAAAATCATTGCGGCGTTTTATGATGCGATTGGCAAGATCCGGCGTTACATCCGCGTAGCCAAGGAGGGATTCCCTGGTCTGGGACAATAGTTTGTAGCGGAGAGGTAAAGAAAAATCATTGGCGCAGAGAGGGTATCGGATTCGATATAATTCCTGTAAAATGGGCATACAAAAGGAAGGCACCTGAAAAGACAGAGATTCCCATTCACAGTCAGAAATAGATTCCTGTCTTGTAAAAGATGCGATCTGTGTCCGGATAGAAGAAGCGGAACTAAATCCGTCAGACAACGACTTGTCGTGATGTCCGGATCCGCAGCGTGCCGCGGTATATGGGCGGATAGGGCTTCCTATGCGGGACAGAGCTTTAAGGTATTCAATTCCGAGCGCGTTATTCGGCGTATCAAGAATCTGCGCCAGGCGGGCGTCTTTCGTATATTCGGCCAGGGCTTTGCGTCTCGCAGCGGGAAAAGATGCGCCTTGCCGCAGATAGTTCTGAAGCAGGAGCTTAAAATCTTCTGGTTCCTTTATGAGAAGGGACGCTGCCTGGGAAAGGATTTCTATATCGCCGCATTCGCTTCCAAAGCATAAACTGTCAATGCATCCCAGGCTTTCAAGCAGGGAAACGGCGCCCATGGCAAAAAGCTCGGCGCTTCCAAGGGAGTAACAGACGGGAAGCTCCAGCACGACAGAAGCGCCGCTTTTAAGGGCTGCCTCGGCGCGCAGATGTTTCGGCATAATAGCAGGCGCTCCTCTTTGTACAAAATTCCCGCTCATCACAATGACGGCGGCATCGGAACCTGTTATTTCCAGAGCCTTTTCTAAATGATAGAGGTGTCCGTTGTGAAATGGATTGTATTCTGCGATAATCCCGGTGATTTTCATATTCCCTGTCAGAATCTCCTTGTATAATATTCTTGAAGAGATTATACTATATAAAATGCTTTTGCGCAAAAGAAAGGGGGAAATCAGAGTGGAATACGAGAAAATACTTGACTTTCTGGAGGCAAGACGCTTTAAACAGTTAAAAGAAGAACTGGCAAATTATTATCCGGTAGACATCGCGGAACTTTTGGAAGAGGTAGAAGATAAACAGATGATCATCTTGTTCCGTCTTCTGGGAAAGGAAGAGGGAGCGGAGACATTTACCTATATGAACAGCGATCTGCGCGAGACACTGATCAATGCTCTTACGGATTCCGAGCTGGAAGAGGTTATGGACGAGATGTATCTGGACGATACAGTGGACGTCTTAGAGGAGATGCCGGCAAATGTGGTGGACAGGCTCCTGATGGTGACGGATGAGGATACAAGAAAGCAGATCAATTTCCTGCTCCAGTACCCGGAGGACAGCGCAGGAAGCGTTATGAATGTGGACTACATCGCGCTGCGCCCGGACATGACGGTAGCAGAGGCGATCCTGAAAATCCGGCAGGTGGGGATCAACCGGGAGACGATCTATACCTGTTATGTTACGGAGAAAAAGAAACTGATCGGCGTGGTCGACGTCAAGGACCTTCTCACCAGCAGCGACAGCCGTACTATGGAGGAAATCATGGATACGAATATCCTTTACGCCCGGACCACGGACGATCAGGAGGCTGTGGCAGGGACGATCCGTAAGTACGGACTTGTGGCGATTCCCATTGTGGACCATGAGATGTGCATGGTAGGTATCGTTACAGTTGACGACGCTATGCTCGTCATGCAGGAAGAGACGACAGAAGATATCAGTATCATGGCGGGTGTCGCTCCGAATGAGGAGACATATTTCGGAACGAGTGTGTTTCAGCATGCAAAGAACAGGAGCGTGTGGCTTTTGTTTCTGATGCTGTCGGCCACATTCAGCGGTTTGGTTCTGGATCATTTTTCAGCGGTGATCGTTGCGATGCCTGTACTCAATGCGTTTGTACCCATGCTGACCGGCACGGGAGGAAACTGCGGTTCGCAGAGTTCGACGCTTATCATACGGGGGTTGACCGTGGGTGAAATCCAGTTTCACGACATTTTCAAGGTCATTTTTAAAGAAATCCGTGTCGCACTGCTTGTAGGGACATTTCTATCAATCGTGAATGGCGTCCGTGTCACGATCATGTATCAGGGAAAGGTGGAGAATCCGATTCTTCTGGCGTTCGGACTGGGAATTACACTGATTTGTACGATCGTCATGGCAAAGACGATCGGATGCACACTTCCGCTGGCGGCAAAAAAGATAGGCTTGGATCCGGCGATCATGGCGGCTCCTCTCATTACGACCCTGGTGGATACCGGCACGACATTGATCTACTTTACGATCGTGTCTAGAATGTTCCAAATAAACGTGTGAACGGCGGCTGAAAAAAGGATTGAAAAAGGGATATGCCCTTGACAGTGCGGGAAAAGGTATGCTATACTTTTCCGGTGTGAAACCGGCGTTCGGCAGACGGAAGCTCCAACCGCTGCTTGATGCCTGGCAATTATCAGTATAACAGGAGGTAGTGACAAATGATCACGAAAGAAATGAAAGAACAGATCGTCAAGGATTATGGAAGGACGCCCGGCGATACAGGATCACCGGAGGTGCAGGTTGCTATTCTGACTGCAAGAATCAATGACCTGACGGATCATTTTAAGGCGAACCCGAAGGATCATCATTCTAGAAGAGGGCTTCTGAAGATGGTTGGACAAAGAAGAGGACTTCTTGCATATCTTAAAAAGAACGATATCGAGAGATACCGCAGCTTGATCGAGAGATTAGGATTGAGAAAGTAATGTTTGTTGTTAAAGAGGCAGTTCCCGAAAGGGAGCTGCCTTAGCGCGAGTTTATACTTGGAAGGGTATAATCATAATGATTGCGGCAGCGTATTATCTCCGAGACCACTGAAAAGTGTATTTTGGGAGATGCATTTTTCAGTAGTTTCGGAAGTGCTGTGCCGGAATTGGAAAAAGAAAAGGAGAATACCATGTACAAAAAATTTGAAATGGAGCTTGCCGGGAGGACTCTGCGGGTAGATGTCGGGAGAGTGGCGAAGCAGGCAAATGGAGCAGCGCTTATGCACTATGGCGAGACGGTTGTATTGTCGACGGCGACCGCATCTGACAAACCGCGGGAAGGCATTGATTTTTTCCCGTTAAGCGTCGAGTACAATGAAAAATTATATGCAGTAGGGAAGATTCCGGGAGGGTTTAACAAGAGGGAAGGCAAGGCGTCTGAGAACGCTGTTCTTACCTGCCGGGTTATCGACCGTCCGATGCGGCCGCTGTTCCCGAAAGACTATAGAAATGATGTGACTTTGGAGAACTTAGTACTTTCTGTAGATCAGGACTGTGCACCGGAGCTTACCGCTATGCTCGGCTCCGCGATCGCTACGGCGATCTCTGATATCCCATTCGACGGGCCTACAGCGTCAACCCAGGTGGGACTTGTGGACGGCGAGCTGGTGTTCAATCCTACCGCGGCTCAAAGAGACGTATCTGACCTGGCGCTTACCGTGGCCTCCACAAAAGAAAAGGTTATCATGATTGAAGCGGGTGCGAATGAGGTTCCGGAAGATAAAATGATCGAGGCGATCTTTGCAGCGCATGAGATCAACCAGAAGGTTATCGCGTTCATTGAAGAGATCGTAGCGGAATGCGGGAAGCCGAAGCATGAGTATATCAGCTTCGCCGTTCCGGAAGAATTGTTTGCAGAGATCCAGAAGATCGTACCTCCTCAGGAGATGGAAGAGGCGGTATTTACTGATGATAAGCAGACCAGAGAAGAAAATATCAAAGTAATCACAGCAAAGCTTGAGGAAGCGTTTGCAGAAAATGAGGAGTGGCTTGAAAAGCTGCCGGAAGCGGTATATCAGTATCAGAAGAAGGTTGTCCGCAAGATGATTTTGAAAGATCATAAACGTCCTGACGGAAGAGGAATTGAGGAGATCCGTCCGCTGGCGGCGGAAGTAGACCTTCTTCCGAGAGTCCATGGTTCAGCGATGTTCACAAGGGGGCAGACTCAGATCTGTACGGTAACGACACTCGCGCCGCTTTCTGAGGCGCAGAGAGTAGACGGACTGGATGAGTCTGAAACCTCTAAGAGATATATGCACCATTATAATTTCCCGTCCTACTCTGTAGGCGAGACGCGCCCTTCAAGGGGACCGGGAAGGCGCGAGATCGGTCATGGGGCTTTGGCGGAAAGGGCGCTCGTTCCGGTACTGCCGACGGAAGAAGAGTTTCCGTATGCGATTCGTACCGTATCTGAGACGTTTGAGTCAAACGGCTCTACGTCTCAGGCAAGCGTATGCGCGTCTTCTATGTCGCTGATGGCTGCGGGCGTTCCGATAAAGACCGCTGTGGCAGGGATTTCCTGCGGTTTGGTGACAGGAGAGACAGACGACGATTATCTGGTTTTGACGGATATCCAGGGGCTGGAAGACTTCTTCGGAGATATGGACTTTAAGGTTGCGGGTACGCACGAAGGCATCACCGCGATCCAGATGGACATCAAGATCCACGGACTGACAAGGCCGATCATTGAGGAAGCGATCGCGCGTACCAGGAAAGCAAGGCTTTATATCATGGATGAGGTTATGTGTAAAGCGATCTCCGAGCCAAGAGCCGAGGTGGGCAAGTATGCTCCGAAGATTATCCAGATGAGTATTGACCCGATGAAGATCGGCGATGTGGTCGGGCAGAGAGGCAAGACGATCAATGCGATCATAGAGAGGACCGGCGTGAAGATCGATATCACGGATGACGGAAGCGTTTCGATCTGCGGAACAGAAGCAGAAGGAATGGAGAAGGCGAAAAAGATGATCGCGACCATTGTGACGGATTTTGAGGCCGGGATGGTCTTGGAAGGCGACGTGGTAAGCATTAAGGAATTTGGAGCATTTGTCGAGTTTGCTCCGGGCAAGGAAGGAATGGTCCATATTTCCAAGATTGCAAAGCATAGAATCAATCATGTAGAAGATGTCCTGACGCTGGGCGACCATGTAAAAGTGGTATGCCTTGGAAAGGATAAGATGGGGCGCATGAGCTTTAGCATTAAGGATGTGGCAGAGTAAATCAATATGCTTGATATAGGAATAAGAGGAAGAATAGAAAAGCAGGTCGGACCCAAAGACACAGCGGTCGTACACGGAAGCGGAACGCTTCAGGTTTTCGCGACTCCCGCCATGGCCGCGCTCATTGAGGAGACTTGCTGGAAAAGTATAGCGCCTGAATTGGAAGAAGGCATGACTACGGTAGGGACAGCCCTTGATATTCGGCACCTTGCGCCGACGCCGACAGGAATGCAGGTCTGGTGTGAAAGTACAGTATCGGAGATCGAAGGGCGCGGGATCCGATTTGAGGTCCAGGTATTCGATAAGACAGGACTTATCGGCGAAGGCACGCACGAACGTTTCGTTGTGTGGGAGGACGGCTTCCAGAAAAAGGCGGATCAAAAGAGAGAGATGTAACTGATAAAAATAATCAGAAACACACATAGCAGCCAAAGGCAGCATTTCTTAGGAGATGCTGCCTTTTTTCATAACTTTTTATTTCTTGTACTAAATCGGAATCTGCCTCATATATTGTGTAAAGAGGTGGACAAGATGATGAAAAACAAAAAAGAGCAGATATTTTGTCTGCTGTCAAAAAGGACTGGGAATATACTGCAGGATTTTGTACAAGATTTCAGACA
>CAMNWW010000108.1 GCA_946566415.1 uncultured Lachnospiraceae bacterium
GGGACGATTACTATAATCTGTGCCAGTTGGGCGGAAGCAGGGGATATTTTGAGACATTAGAATATGCCGGACTTTCCAATCCGTTCCAGGACGGAACCGTGAAGAAAATCATGCAGTTTATCAAGACAAAGCTGTAAAAATACTTTTGGAAGAGAAGGCTTAAGGGGCAGGGAATTTTATCCTGCCCCTTAAGCCATTTCATCCTCTCTATTTACCGTGGTATTTTTCTTCACAATATTTGCAGCGGTATATCTCGTTATCCTCGTCGGTGAGGACGAAGATCTGATCCAGTTCCTGCTCGATGGAGGTGATACAGCGAGGGTTCCTGCATTTGATCACATTCTTGATCTCTTTTGGCAGTTTCAGTTGTTTCTTTGCCACGATCTCCCCGCGTTCAATGATATTGACGGTAATATTGTGGTCAATAAAACTCAGCACGTCCAAGTCGATAATGTCGATGGGACACTCGATCTTGATGATGTCCTTTTTCCCCATCTTATTGCTTCGGGCATTTTTGATGATAGCGACACAGCAGTCAAGTTTGTCAAGTTTTAGATATTTGTAGATATCCATGCTTTTTCCTGCCTGGATATGATCCAGTACAAAACCTTCGGAAATCCTTCCAATATTTAGTGTATGTTCAATCATACTTTGTCTCCTCCTTAATCTACGTGGATATCAAGCAGAGTCAAAATCAGCGCCATGCGGATGTAGACGCCGTACTGGACCTGCCTGAAATAAGCGGCCCGCGGGTCGTCGTCCACTTCTACGGAAATCTCGTTGACACGTGGCAGAGGATGGAGTACCAGCATATCCTCCGGCGCCAGGGTCATCTTCTTTTTGTCCAGAATATAGAAGTCCTTCATGCGGACATAATCCTCTTCGTTAAAGAAACGTTCCTTCTGTACCCGGGTCATGTAGAGGAGATCCAAGGTCGGAAGAGCTTCCTCCAGACGGACAACTTCTTTATAGGGGATATTCTGTTTGTCCAGGACATCCTTGCGCACATAGTCCGGCAGACGTAATTCTTCCGGAGAGATCATTACAAATTCAATATCATGGTACCGGACAAGAGCATTGATAAGAGAATGGACAGTACGCCCAAACTTTAAGTCTCCGCAAAGACCGATTTTCAGATGGTCAAGCCTTCCTTTGAGAGAGCGGATAGTCAGAAGATCTGTGAGCGTCTGGGTGGGGTGCTGATGTCCTCCGTCGCCGGCGTTGATGACCGGGATGGAAGATTTCTGGCAGGCTACCATAGGCGCGCCCTCTTTGGGATGTCGGATCGCACAGATATCGGCATAGCAGGAAATCATGCGGATCGTATCGGAAACACTCTCGCCTTTGGCGGCAGAGCTGCTCTCCGCCGAAGAAAATCCCATAATGCTGCCGCCCATGTTCAGCATAGCGGCTTCGTGGCTCAGACGGGTGCGTGTGCTCGGCTCATAGAATAAGGTTGCGAGTTTCTTACCATCGCAGGCATGGGCGTATTTCCCCGGATGCGCCTCAATGTCGTTCGCCAGATCCATGAGTCTGTCAAGTTCTTCCACTGAAAAGTCTAAAGGACTCATTAAATGTCTCATTAAGAAACCTCCTTTTTTAGTCAAGTACCTTGTGTTGCTGGAGTTAAAAGATGCCATACGGATTAATCCGCATTTATTATATACTAAATTCAGAAGGTTTTCAACATACCATTGAATTTGCTTCCCAAAACGAATATAATGTCCATGAAAGCAATGAGCAGCGCCAAAACAGAGGAGGGCAAATCGCCTGTTTACAGGCAGATTTGACATACGCTGTTTTGATAGGGCGAACGCCCGTGAACGAGGAAGCCGAAGGCTTGCGAGTGAGCGCTGCGGGGAAGGCACGAGCTTTCGTACGAATTACCCCGCCCGGCGGGGTGGACTTAGCGGGCGAACGCCCGAGCTTTCGTACGAATTACCCCGTCCAGTGGGGGTGGGGCAAGAAACAATCGGCAGAAGGAGTGACAAGATGCAGACACTGGAAGAACTGAGGAAAGAACTGGACGCGATCGATGGTCAGATTACTAAGCTATATGAGCAGAGAATGCGTATCTGCGGGGATGTGGCGGAATTTAAGATAAAGAATGGGCGGAAGGTCTTTGACAGGACGCGGGAAAATGAAAAACTGGCGTCAGTTACAGAGATGGCGTCGGGGGAGTTTAATAAAAAGGCTGTGAGGGAACTGTTTGAGCAGATTATGTCCGTGAGCCGAAAGCTTCAGTACCAGAAGCTTTCCGAGGAGGGGGCGCTTGGAAGGCTTCCTTTTATCGGGGTGGACAGGCTTGACACAGAAGGGGCGCGAGTCGTGTTCCAGGGTGTGGAAGGCGCTTACAGCCAGGCGGCTACGGAAAAGTTTTTCGGCGCCGGGCAGAAAAAATTCCATGTGCCGACATTCCGCGACGCCATGGTGGCGATCGAGGAAGGGACCGCGGATTATGCGGTGCTCCCCATTGAAAATTCTTCGGCAGGCGCGGTGGACCAGGTCTATGACCTTCTGGTGGAGTTTGAAAATTATATTGTCGGGGAGACGATCATTCCTGTGGAGCACATGCTCGCCGGGCTCCCGAAAGCAAAACTGTCCCAGATCAAGAAAGTATATTCCCATCCTCAGGGGCTGATGCAGTCGGCTGATTTTCTGGACGGACACAGCGACTGGCAGCAGATCAGTGTGGCAAACACCGCGGTCGCGGCAAAGAAGGTGGTAGAAGACGGTGATGTAAGCCAGGCGGCCGTCTGCAGTGAATATGCTGCAAAGCTCTACGGGCTTGAGGTCTTGGAGCGTGGGGTTCAGTCTGAGTCCGGTAATTCAACGCGTTTTATCATTGTGACAAACCAGAAAGTATTTTTGAAAAATGCATCCAGGATCAGCATTTGCTTTGAAGTGCCGCATGAGAGAGGCTCCCTCTATCATCTTTTGTCCCACATCATTTATAATGATCTGAATATGTCGAAGATCGAGTCCCGTCCGGTTAAGGGGAAGAGTTTTGAATACCGGATTTTTGTAGATTTTGACGGAAATATGGCGGATGCGGCGGTGAAGAACGCCATACGGGGCTTAAGGGAGGAAGCGCTGAATCTTAAAATACTGGGAAATTACGAACAAAGGTGGAAGACGAATGAGAACGAATGAACTGGTTCTATATAAGAATATGGAACATGAGGATCTAATGAAGGATATGGTATTCCTGATGGAAAACGGGGATAATGAATATTATAACAAAGAGGATCTTAAGGGGCTCCTGTTCGAGTCGCTGAACGTTATGGTTGAGCTGGCAGGCAGCTATGGGTTCGAGGGGAATCTGTGGCATAATTTTTTGACCCTTCTTCTGGTAAACAGTGAAAATGCGTACAGCACAGCGTGCGAAGTTGTCGGCGGTGTGGAGGGCAGTATCAACGACGTGGCGCTGCACGATATGGAGATTTTCAAGGAGCTTTTTGATTATGACCTACATATCATGGAGGAGCAGATGAATGTGAGGTTCCTTTATATGATACAGGATTACCGCCCTGCCAGCGGACACAGCAAGATTTTTAACAAAAGGATCCGGGATAGGATATGCGCTCTTGGCAAAGCGCTTGCACAGGCGGACTCTGCGGAGACGTTCAAGAAGACGGTTACAGAATTTTACCGGGAGTTCGGGGTAGGTAAGCTTGGACTTCACAAGGCGTTCCGGGTAGAACGAAGCGGGGAACAGGCCGTGATCGCGCCGATCACCAATATCGCTCATGTGCATCTTGACGATCTGGTGGGATATGAGACTGCGAAGCAAAAGCTTATTGATAATACAGAGGCTTTTGTCAGTGGAAAGAAGGCGAACAACTGTCTTTTGTTTGGGGATGCGGGGACAGGAAAATCTTCTTCGATCAAGGCGGTTTTGAATCAATATTACGGCCGCGGGCTGCGGATGATTGAGATATATAAACATCAGTTTCAGGACTTGAACGACGTTATCGCACAGATTAAGAACCGCAACTATAAGTTTATTATTTTTATGGACGATTTATCTTTTGAAGAATTTGAAATCGAGTATAAGTATTTAAAGGCTGTCATTGAGGGAGGCCTGGAGAGAAAACCGGATAACATACTGATCTACGCCACATCCAACAGAAGGCATCTGGTGCGGGAGACTTTCAGGGATAAAGCGGACCGGGACGAAGAACTTCATACGAATGACACGGTGCAGGAGAAACTTTCTCTGGTGGCGCGTTTCGGCGTAACAATTTATTTTGGAAAACCGGACAAAAAGGAATTTCAGAATATTGTGAGAACGCTTGCCGAAAGATACCGTATCCAGATGCCGGAGGAGAAGCTCCTTCTGGAAGCAAACAAGTGGGAGCTAAGCCATGGCGGCATGAGCGGGCGGACCGCACAGCAGTTTGTGGACTATCTGCTGGGAAAGCAATAGGAGGAGAAGGCAGATGGGACTGATCGAATTATTTTTGATAGCAGTCGGACTTTCCATGGACGCATTTGCCGTTTCAGTCTGTAAAGGCCTTGCCATGGAGAAATGCAGCTTTAAAAAGGCAGGAATCGTGGGGCTGTGGTTCGGGACGTTTCAGGCGGGAATGCCGCTCATAGGTTATTTTCTCGGCGTGCGGTTCCAGAGCCTGATCACCTCGGTAGACCACTGGATCGCGTTCTTCCTTCTTGTTTTCATCGGAGGAAATATGATACGGGAAGCCTTAAGCGCGCCAGAAGACGGAGAAGAAAACGAAAGTCTGGATGTGAAGACCATGTTTGCCCTTGCGGTCGCAACCAGCATCGACGCCCTGGCAGTAGGAATCACATTTGCTTTTCTTAAGGTCAATATTGTCTGGGCAGTGTCGTTTATCGGTGCGGTTACATTTTTGATTTCCGTTGTCGGAGTAAAGGTGGGAAATCGGTTTGGGGCGAAATATAAGAATCGGGCGGAGATTGCGGGAGGAGTCATTCTGATTCTTATCGGAACGAAGATTTTGCTTGAGCATCTGGGTATATTAGCGTAAGGAGAAAGATTAGATGAAATGGAATAAATTCAGAATAAAGACTACAACAGACGCGGAGGAGATCGTCAGCAGTATGCTGATGGATCTGGGAATCCAGGGAGTCGAGATCGAGGACAGGCTTCCTATGACGCAGGCTGAGAAAGAGCAGATGTTTGTGGACATCCTTCCGGAAACAGGGATAGACGATGGAGCCGCCTACGTCAGTTTCTATCTGGAGGAGGGCGAGGAGACCAAGTCTCTTCTTGCGTCAGTGCGGGAGGAGATGGAAGCTATGCGTTCCTATGTGGAGGTAGGAAGCGCAGAGATTGAAGAATCCCAGACAGAGGATGTGGACTGGGTGAATAATTGGAAACAGTATTTCCATCAATTTTATGTGGATGATATTCTTATCATTCCTTCCTGGGAGGATGTAAAGCCATCTGACGAAGGCAGACTCATCATACACATTGATCCGGGAACGGCTTTTGGGACGGGAATGCATGAAACGACGCAGCTTTGTATCCGGCAGCTCCGCAAATATGTGAAGCATGGCTCTAAGGTGCTGGACGTAGGGTGCGGAAGCGGCATTCTTGGAATGCTTGCGCTGAAATTCGGGGCTGAATATGTAATGGGGACGGATCTTGACCCCTGCGCGATCGACGCGACGCATGAAAATATGGAAGTCAATGGGATAACAAGGGATTGTTATGAGGTGATGATCGGGAACATTATTGATGATAAAAAAGTGCAGGACGCGGCAGGATACGGCAAATACGATATCGTAACGGCGAATATCCTGGCGGATGTGTTAGTGACGCTTACCCCGGTGATTTTAAATCAGCTTGCTCCTGGCGGAATTTATATTACAAGCGGAATCATTGACGATAAAGAGAAGACTGTGGTCGATGCGGTAAAGGCGGCGGGACTTACGGTGCTGGAAATCCAGCGCCAGGGAGAATGGGTGTCTGTCACCGCGCAGAAACAGCAGTAAAGGAACGGCGATGAAAGGAATAAGGGAGTCCCGAGGGCGGGATCCTGTAATTTAATCGCCTATACGGCGATGAAAGGAATAAGGGACCCCGAGGGCGGGGCACCGTAATTTAATCGCCTATCCGGCGATGGAAGAAACAAGGGAGGCAAAAGGATGCATCATTTTTTTGTGACTCCGTCTCAGGTTGAAGGGACGCGGATATATATAGAAGGAACCGACGTGAATCACATGAAAAATGTACTCCGTATGAAAAGCGGGGAAAAATTGATGGTGAGCGACGGGAACAATAAGAAATATCTGTGCGAGGTATTGTTTTATGAGGAAGGACGTGCTGCTGTCACGATACTGGAAGAGCAGGAAGCAGACACAGAGCTTGCCTCCCATATTTATCTGTTCCAAGGTCTTCCCAAAGGGGATAAGATGGAACTGATCGTACAGAAGGCCGTGGAGCTTGGGGTACATGCGATTATTCCGGTGGCGACACGGCGCGCGGTGGTAAAACTGGATGAAAAGAAAGCGGTAAAAAGAATCGAAAGGTGGAACGGAATCGCAAAAAGCGCCGCCGAGCAGGCCGGAAGGGCAGTCATTCCGGAAGTCGGGGAAGTCCAGTCTTTTAAGGAAGCTCTAAAGAGCGCTGAAGCGCTGGACGTGGCGCTTATCCCGTATGAACTTTGCGAAGGCATGGAGGCCACGCGAGAATTAATACATTCAATCAGGCCGGGGCAGTCTGTCGGCATTTTTATCGGACCGGAAGGCGGGTTTGAAAAGGATGAAGTAGAAGACGCCGTCCGGCGGGGCGCGTTTCCGATCACGCTTGGCAGAAGGATCCTTCGGACGGAGACCGCGGGGCTTGCCATGTTGTCTATCCTTATGTTTGAACTGGAACAAGGATAAAAACGGCGTCATATGATAAAAGGAAGAGGTTTTTAAGGAGACAAAAATGGAAGTTTATCTGGACAATTCAGCGACGACAAAAGCCTATGAAAGTGTTCGCGATATAGTAGGAAAAGTGATTTGTGAATATTACGGCAACCCTTCCTCTCTGCATAAAAAAGGAATCGAGGCCGAGAGCTATGTA
>CAMNWW010000109.1 GCA_946566415.1 uncultured Lachnospiraceae bacterium
TCTGTATCCGGGTTGCCGTATCCTTCCTCGGTGATCAGGACTCCGTCAAGCCCCATCCACTCAGCAAGTTTTGCCACCATGTCGGAATGGCGCTCTTTATCTGCAAGGAATACGTTCTCATTCGTCAGAATCACGCCCATAAAATTGATCTCTTTCCCATGACGCTTGTAGCACTCGTCAATTACCGGGTTGTGAAGATGATGGTAGGTCGTAACCTTGTCGCACGGAGCCACACAGTTTCCTGAAACGATTGCGCCGTCCATGATCTCGGTCGGATACATAATTGTCGGTACAAACTGTTTTGCGTCTACCCCGTAATAATAGGTGTCATGCAGAAGCCCCTGGGACTGAAGCATATGTACATAAGCCACTTTCGGAAGATCCGGATACTGCGCCGCTTGTTCAAAAATCGGTTTCGTCTCGTATACTTCCAGAGTATCCGGCTCAACCTCTTTTCCCGCTTCTCCGAGATATGCAGCTACCTTAAGTCCTGCCATACGTCCCGCCTTCTCATACACATGCGTCTCCAATCCTTCTTTCGGCTCGATCACTACGCACAAGTTCACAGTCTTAGAGAACGGACAGTAATCTGCCGCCACACCGCTCATGTCGATGACACCCTCCTGGAATCCTACGATACGTCCTACTGTGACGACGCAGCATCCATCCAGCGCGTGAGTCCTTCCTTCGCCTACCGGCGGCGTCACCTTTCCCAAAACTCCTGGGAATATCTCCCCGCCGCCGCTTACCTTAACGCGGGGTTCAATGACATCCTTAACCGGTGTGATTCTTGTTGATTCGCCCGGTCTAGCAATATCCAGATGGCATTCTAAGAGCTTATCATCTTCCAGTACCAGAGCTTCTACTTCTTCCTTATTCACATAGAGCACATGGTTCTCAATGTAAGTTCTGTCCGCAAATTGGATATCCTTAATCTCAATTTTACCGAGTTCCAGTTTCATACAAGTTCCCTCCTTTTATAAGATTTTGTAATCGCGATAACATGGCGCCAAAAAAAATAATTTTCCGCACATCCCTTGTCATCTATAGCTCAGATTATATCACTAATCGCGATAACATTCAAGTATTTCTATAAAATTTATCTAAATATTTGGATTTTCTATGGACAATACGCACAACTGCGCAGCTTTTGTATATGCCGGCAGCACAACCGGACATTTTCATAGATTGTACAGAAAGCACGCCGGACACTGGCGCCTTAATTTCTCTTATACCCCGTATATCCTTTGAGATCGACTGCAAGCGCCCGTACTACCATATCCATATCGTCTATGAAATCCTTGACGCGCGCATCGATCTGTTCCTCTTCGATCCCTTCATCCAGCACTGTCTTAAAGTATCCTTTGAATAAGTTACAAGCCATCCGGTTCAGTTGTCCCGCGTCTTCTCCACGCAGGACCCCTTCCTGCACGCACCGCTTGCACATCTCATAATCTCTTCCCAAAAAATCTGCGCATCTTAACATCTCCTGAAAAATTCTGCTGGTCTCCTCAAGGTCTCCGGGAAACATCTCATAGTATTCTCTTATAGAACTTTGCAGTTTCTCATTCGTGTACTTAAAAAACAATAACTCAAATGCCTCCGGATGGGAAAACGCTTCCCGGCTGTAGCAGTCCCATACGCCTACATACACATCCCAAGCTCCTTTCCAGCCTTTTTCCGCCTGATTCAAACGCTTGATATAGCTGTTGAGCGTCCTAAGCTCTGCATAGTACAAAAGCTCCGACAGGTCGTCAAAATACCGGTATAAACTGGCCGATGAACATCCCATTTCTTTCGCGATTCTGCGTATTGAGACTGCTTCCACCCCCTCCCTTTGGATAAGTTCATGTGCTTTCTGTACATAATCTTTTCTGGAAAGCCCTTTAAAATAAGCTTTTCCTTTCCCTACCACCATATCCTTCCACTTCCTTGTCTTTTCGATTTAGGAAATTCTTGGTATAATATTATCTATCACAGATAAATCTATCGTCTTAAAATCTTCGGCTACATTGCTTTGATAGTTCTTCGGCGTAGGGGCAATCTCCTGCCACTGCCTGTATGTTTCCAGGCATTTTTCAATCAGCATCATATCGTTTGTGTTATCTTCCCGCCCCTTCGGATATACTACAACCGAACGGTACGGCGTCTGATTCGGCTTCAGGCTGGACGCCTGAGGGTGTGTCAGAAGTACATGGCGGTCATACACCATATCCCTGGTTTTGATCAGGACGTCTTCATAAGAGTCCGCCATCTCCACCGTCAACATATCTTTATATTTTTCGTACACGCGGTCATTGTTTGTGATCAGGACCGCTTTCTCAAGTTCCCACATTCGCTCTTTTCACCTCCTGTCCTTTTTCCTGCACGGCATCCGGTATCTTAATAATCCCTGTTACCGCAGGCGCCTCCAGATTCAGGATCGCCTCGTTCAAAGACAACATCTTCTCATCAAGCGCAGAAACCATCTCCGCGCATTCCCTAAGCTCCCTGCTGATATATCCCGGAGCATTCCCCTCGAATTTGTAATAAATCTTGTGTTCCAGACTCGCCCAGAAATCCATAGCTATCGTACGGATCTGAATCTCCACCTTCGTATCAACCACACTGTCCGACAAAAAGATCGGCACCGAAACCAGCATATGATAGCTCTTATATCCGCTTTCCTTCGGATGCTTTATGTAATCCTTAATAGACAGCACCTTCAGATCACTTTGATTCCCAATCATCTCGGCAAGCCGATAGATATCCGATGTAAACGAACATATGAGCCGCACTCCTGCAATGTCATTCACATACTGTACCATATTGTCAATCGTTGATTCCCTGCCGTCTCTCCTGAGTTTTTTTACGATGCTCTCCGGCGTCTTGATACGGGTCTTAATATGTTCAATCGGGTTGTACCTATGGACATGCTGGAACTCGTCGTTCAGGATATCCAGTTTTGTTCCTACTTCCTTTAGAGCCGCTTTATACAGAAACATGATGGTCTTATAGCTGTCCACATCATCATAATATTTCACTGTATTCCGCACGTATATCTCTCCTTTGCTTATAACCAATATCTCTTTTTATTATAACACTTTTTAAAGAGAAAAGCCAGGATACCGGCATGGAGTTCATAGTATTTTAATAGTTCTGTCATAATTTGACAGTCCTAGCTCCGCAAGGAGCGAAACTAGAGCCTCGAAGAGACGGCGAGTGCGCATGTGGACAGAATAGTAACATGAATGGCGACGTTTTCTTACCTCTTAATCTCGATCTGGCACATCTGCATCGTCAAAAGTGCGGCTTCATGGCTTTCCTGTGTTACCCCTGCACAGCAGGAAGCATCTACACGGATCTCCGTCTCCAAAAGCGCGGCCTTTAACAGCAGGGCGTTCGATACCACGCAGATATCCGTGCAGAGTCCTACAAGCTCAATTTCCCTATATTTCCCCCGCACTGCTGTTTCCATAAGCTCTAAACTTCCAAAGGAAGGCTTATCAATAATCGTTTCCGCATAAGGTTTCAGTTCATCTATGATTTCCCAGCCTTTTGTGCCCTTTACACAGTGAACAACCGGAAGACGTCTTCCCTCCTGTGTCTCCAGATAATCCGCAGGATGAGTATCCCTGGTAAATATAATGTCGTCGCCGGCCTGTTTTGCCGTCTTAACCTTACCCACAACATTTGCCACAATTTTTTTCGCCTCGGCCGTCCCAAGACTTCCATCCACAAAATCATTCTGCATGTCCACAACTACTAACAATTTTTTCATTCTGCTTTTTCCTCCTTGTCCTGATCAACTTTTTGATTTCTCATATCATGGATCATCTCCACAATGTCGTAGCCATAATTCTCTCCTGTCGCCCATCCGTATCCTTCCGGGTTCTCCTTCTGTCCCAGCCACTCCACATAAGGCGCGCTTCCTTTCGTCACATATTCATAGCGGTCGTCCACACACTCCCCGTCAAGGGCGTCGGATGTCGCGTAGGCTTTCAGGTGCTGGATCTGGGCGCGCACGCCGGTCCGCACATCCGGGTAGCTGTTCCCTGGGACGCCGCCTCCCGTTGTGCCAAGACCCGCGAAATTATACTGGGTAATCTGTGCGTCCCCTCCGTACTGGAGCCATCCCGTCTCTTTCATGGTCTGAGCAAATGCAACTTCCGGCCGGACTCCCTCCGCAGACGCCTCTTCATAATAAATCTCACAAAAAGTCTCGATGTCCGGCGCTCCGCCGTTCCCCAAAATTTCCTGTGGATAGCTTCCGCAATTTTCCTCAAAAAAATCAACCATCTCTTCCACCTGGATACTGCTTGCTCCCATAATTGGATACTGTCCGGGTACGATCGACGCCTCCACAGCCTCGGCCGCCTTATCTTCCCCGTCTTTTTCCTCCGCGCCTTTTTCCGTTTCTTTTCCTTTCTCCGCGCCCTCTCCTTTTGCTTCCGCTTCCTGTACATCAGAGGTTGCCGCCCTCCTCTGTACCATAAATCCGCATACCACTATCATGGCAAATATTGCCGCCGCCATAAAAAGCTTCCTTGGATCCATTTTGCGGATCCTGCAAAGCAATTCCTCCCACATATCCGTTCTTCTCCCTATTCAGGTTTTATCCTATTTTTATTCAAGTATCGGCCGTATCTTTCATATGTGACATATTATAGCAAAAAATAATTTACATTGCACCATAAATCCGATATACTTATGAATCAAGGGACAAATAGGGAGGTTCTGATCTATGTTTCGGTTATGGGCAAAAGAATGGAAAGACAATCGTATGGTCCGGGACACGACCATATGCGACGGCAGCGGCGATACCCGCACACATAAGGTCTTTGGCGCGCTTCAAAAGGCCTGTTATGAATTCGACCTGGGAAGACCTATCTGGCTGGACTCCACTATAAACGAATTTAAACGGCATGCGAAGGCTCGGTTTTATCAGGATAATTTTGTTGAGACGATTGATTTTGACTATCTTGAAATTCAGATTATAGAAGAAGATTAAATCATTTTGTGGAAAGCGGGGCCGAAGCCCCACTTTTATCTCCCGAATTTTTCTTTATTCTTTTTCTCAAATACATTGATCCCGCTCAAAATACATGTAAATGCAAATGCTATCATGATCAGACAGTATATCCATGCGGCCTGAAAACTAACCCCTTCGGCAACCGCTCCAAAAAGAGGGCTTCCAACCGCATACCCAATCGCGAAAAAGATATTGGAAATCGGTAATATAGAGGCGAATTCCTTATTTCCGAACAATCGTCCCGCCAAGACGGACGGACCGGACATATAATGGTATACGGCCGACCCCTTTGTTACGGCGAAAAGAAACGCCAGTCCTGCAAACTTCGGGGTAAAAATAAGAGATACGTCCGCAATTACTACCAAAATACCGGCAAAAATCATCGCTTTTTTCACACCGATCTTATCGAACAAAGTTCCCCCTCCCACATTACCGATCAGGGACGCTAAAGCAAATACAGACCCTACCGCGCCTACGGTTGCCGGAGCAATGCCGATCGAATTCAGATACGTCGCAAAATTCATTGCAAGACCTGCGACATAAAGTCCCAAAAAGGTGAATCCCACGCAGTAGATCCAAAAAAACTTTTCGCTCTTTACTTCTTTAAGGGAATACCCCCAGATCTCGATTTCTTTCTTTTCTTCCTGTCCATTATCCGAGTCCTTATCTCCAAGAACTTCGCTTCGGTCTTTGGGCATCCTCACAATCAGGATAATAACGACAAGCCCCACTACAAGTCCGATCACGCCCGCCCATAAATATGCAAATTTATATCCCATTTTCGGATTGGAAAGCACACGCACAATCGTCGATTGGATGAACATATTGCCTATGGAACCGCCTGCAAAAGTAACTCCCAGCGCGCGGCCCCTCATTTTCTCCCCAAACCATGAATTGATAAGCATAGGCGCTCCCAGAGAGCTCACCGCTCCGATTCCGACCTGGGCGAATGTATATCCAAGATAGAACATCCAGTACTGATTCGCAATGGATAAAAACATGATGCCTCCCATAGAAACGACTGTTCCAACGATAAATATCAGTTTGATAGGAAATTTACTGTATGATTTCCCTATAACCGGCAGTGCGACCGCGGAAACCAAAGCTCCTACGGTAAACATAAGTGAAAACGTAGCCAGCGAAAAATTCTCTCCGGCAACGACATACGATGTGAACTGTGTGTGCATGTTTGTCGCCACTCCAAACACAACCGCCTGCAGTATCATGGCGGCGGCCAAAATTAACCATCCGTACATTGATTGCTTTTTCCTATTAGACATAAAACGCCTCCTCATAATCATATTTTTTGTTGTTTGCTTTGACGGACAAACATGACATTGCTTATTTTTAATAATTATGATATCATTGACGCACGCCAAAATCGTTGTTGAAATTATGACTAAATTGGTAAAAATGTGAACAATATCATGATCTGAAAGGAGAGTACTATACTAATGAGCCAAATAGAGTTCGGAAAATTGATCCGGAATTTGTTAAGTTACACAGGAACAAAAAATTATGCTTTAGCTCTGGAACTTGGCTACGACGTGTCCTATATCAGCAAGCTGTTAAGCTCCAAGATATATCCGGCCAGTAAGAATGCAAACGCTATCTGCCAGAAGATCGCTGTTTTCATCACCAAAGAATCGACTGAAAGCGCCCGCCACGCCATTTCCAAATTTCTCCATATAGATATCTCGACGGATCTGGAAAAGCAAGAGGCAATCGAGTTTTTTCAAAGCAAAATTGAAAGCTGTCTCTTTGAAGCCTATTTATACAGTACGGAAAAAAACAAAGTAGAAAAAAATCCTGAAAATACAGAGTTTGATCGGAATGTGTTTTCTCCCGCCAACAGCTATACTCTGATCCACCCAAGGCTTCGGAGAGAGTTTCTGCGTATCCCGCTGGAAGGCGATGTAACAAAAGAAAACCCTCTCGACCTGATTATCCTGGCCAATCTTTCTGAACTTAGCCGTGACGATAAGCTTCATCTGGCGGGAATAAAAAAAGGCGATATTGATCAGATACGGCCTGA
>CAMNWW010000110.1 GCA_946566415.1 uncultured Lachnospiraceae bacterium
TCGTAAACGACAGCGTCGTGCGCTTCCCAGTAGAGGTCGTCGCTGGCAAACTTAAACACTGTATACCTCTCTCCGGCTTCAATAGAATCGTACATAGAATTCAGGATCCTCTCGCTGTCATAGGTCTCGTAATACATTCCGTTCATCCGGTAATAATTCAGTTCTTCAGAGGTACACTCCGGATAAGCGAACCCTTCCGTCAGCTCATGAGTCCTGAACAGCTCCCTGCCGCTGCAGCATAGATAGTCATATGTCATGGCTCGTTCATCTGGGTTGCCCTCTTCCTGCTGGAACACGGGATCCCCCCAGGTCGCGTCCACAAAATAATAAGAGTCGCCGCATTTTACAATATTCCACGCATGGATTTCGGTACTCCCGTCGCTGTTCGTCGCCGTCCCAGTCACATAAGTGCAGAAGATGCCCATCCTCTCCAGAAGGAGCTGCATACTCTTGGCATATCCTGCACAGACGGAAGTCTTCCCGACCAGAGCGCTGTAAATATTCTGATTATCCGGCGCTTCCAGATCGTACTCTACCGTATTGATCAAATATTCGTAAACAAACTTTATCTTCTCATACTCCGAATATTCCTGGGGAATCTGGCCTAAGCATTCCTGCGCGGCCGTCTCGATCGCCTCCTGGCGCGCCGCTTTCTCTTCTCCGCTGTAAGTATAGTCCGGATTGGTTATGACGTATGCCTCTGAAGACATGGTCGCCGGGTAGGATGTGGAACTCGCGCTCCCTTCGCACCAAAAAAGATCCGGATTATCATCCAGTACACTGTGAAAGACCTCGTTCGCCTGATCGGGATCCGCGCAGTGCACATAGATGTCCGCCTTGCTCTCCCTCAGTCCCTGCAGAAGTTCCCGGTAAATCTTCTTTTCTTCATCCGACGCCAGCTGCTGGTAGTAAAACTTCTGCTCCAAACTGTTTTCATCGATGGTATCCGGCTGAAACGGAATTTTTTCTTTTTCTGCTTCCTCCTCAATGACGCTCTGGACTGCCTCGCGCATGAATTTTCCCGCTGAGCTGCCCTGTTCCTTAAACGCCAGCATAATACAGACCGCGCCTGCCATGATACAGGCAAAAGCCAGAAATCCCGCTATTTTACGGGAACGCCGTTTTCTTCTCATATTCTTCAAACCCTTCTATCACTATGCGAAATCAAATCTGTGAACATTTTACCATATTCTTTTTTCTTTCACAATAACGGATTCTGATGAATAATATGTTAATAACAGTATGCACACGAGGTCTTCAAATGAATTTTCTTAAATCCATGCAGGATTCCGATTATCATGGGAAACTTCAGATACAGGTCACGTCCCAGGTCACGTCACGTCCTATCAAGGACGCCTCTATCCAGATTTCCTACACCGGCGTACCGGACAGCACGCTGGAAGAATTGACGACAGATTCCTCCGGCATGAGCGAAGCGATTGAGCTTGCCTCCCCGCCTCTGGAATACAGTCTGAACCCGGCGATTGAAGAACAGCCCTACTCCGAATATACTCTTCAGGTCACCGCTCCGGGGTTTGAGCCGGTAAATGTGGCGGGGACGGAAATACTGCCGGATGTCACCGCCATGCAGAATATCCGGATGCGCCCGTCAGCTCCGGAAGAAACGCCGGAAACCTTCGTTATTCCGGCGCATACCCTCTACGGGAACTATCCGCCCAAGATTCCGGAAGCTGAGATCAAACCCATAAACGAAACCGGCGAGATCGTCCTGAGCCGGGTAGTAGTGCCGGAGTATATCGTTGTCCACGACGGCTCCCCGCGCGACACTACCGCCCGAAATTATTACGTAAAATACAGAGATTATATCAAAAATGTCGCCTCCAGCGAAATCTATGCCACCTGGCCCGCCGCCACGATCCGTGCAAACGTGCTTGCCATCATGTCCTTTACACTCAACCGGGTCTATACGGAGTGGTATCGAAGCCGCCGGTTACCCATAGAGATTCGTATCGGCTTCCTATTCGCCGAACACCATACCGCCCCATTCTATCACAGTTTTTTCGGCGTCGCGTTCAAGGATGTATGACTCTGGCTCCTGTATCTGCCGCCCGTTCTCCTTCTCGAACACAAACCAGATCCGTTCGATGTGATCCGGTTTCGGCGTTACTGTCATCGGCATCGCCAGATCGACGAGCGCGGTACCTTGCGGATACATCCGGTAATCAACGCCTGCGTCAAGCCTCCTGCTCCAGAATTCCACAAAATCGCTGATCTCCTGTTCATTGAATCCCATGCCTCCTAATATTCTGCGGAAAGTTTCTTCCCTTTCTCCGGCAGGTATCTGATAGCCCTTATTCCGCTGGAAAAGCCCTTTTGAGGTTACCGACTCATAGAAGAGATAATCATAAACATTTCCGTCTTTTTCTACGATCTGCCCATTGCCGAGGCTGGCCGCATCCCATCCGCCGCCATATTCGGGTATCGTCGTTGTAAGAAGCTCAGGATAAGTGAAACGTACCTGGACGGGGGCGCCGGAATCTGCATAATAGATATAGATATTCGGCTTCAGGGCGTTCACGCCGTCCGGCGGTTTTATCCGCCCGCCTCCCCATCGCCATGCAAATTCATCGCTATGAAGTATAGCCGCAATAATTCCTACGATAAACGCAATAAGAGGAAGCAGCCATCCCCCTGCGAAAACCCCAAATGTAGCAAGCAAGGAAAGGAGCGCTAGGAGAGCTTCTGCCATTAAGGCAAGTTTTTCCATTGCTCTCCAAAACTCATTATTATTTTTCAAATCACCCATTGCAAGCATATTATTTACAATGGTAAGGACGTTCAGCGCACTTCCCACAATAGACAGTATGCTCCCGCCTGCCTTCGCAGCCTCTGCAACCTCGTCCGTTTCAGGGAGTATTTCAGCCGCTTTTTTGGCGGCTTTTTCAGCAAATTCCATAGCGGTCTGGGCGAAGCTGTCCCCGGCGTTGTCTACACCCGGTCCAATTACACAAGGCTGGTTATCTTCCTGGATCTCCTTAATCGGCTTCACCTCATCCGTCTTTAAGTTGTCCAGCCAAGCGTAATCGTCTTTCCCGTTTTCTTCGGAAGCATTGCTGCTTTCCGACTCCACGCCCTGATTTTCATCGGCTGCAAGTACCATCGCTCCGCTAAGAAAGCTAAAACACAGATTTTCGGTCAAAAGAACTGCCGTCAAAAATAGTACGGTCAGCCTTTTACCTATCTTTTTCCACATCCTTCTCAATCTTTCCCGCCCCCTTCCTCAATTTTTTCCATATACCAGGCAATATAGCCTTTTGTCTTCTCGTCCGCGTCCCGTTTGAGCGCTTCGTTAAAATAATATCGGCAGTTCTCATAATCCGCCAGATAGTAATTTGCCGCCCCCAGGTAGTAATATCCTTTATAATCCTCATTTTCCTGGTCTACCGCCCGAAGCAGGTAATAGACGGCGTTCGCATATTTTTCCTGCTCGAACAGGGAAATTCCTGCATACAACTGCATGTGGGTCCAGTCCGGCCAATCCCCCGCGGCTTTTAAATACAGATCATAGATCGCTTCCACCGATTCCTCGGAAGGATCTTCTATATAAATTTGTTCCATCAAAGCATAATAAATCTGGGAATGCTGATCTGAAAATGCAGAAACCTCGTCATAGGCAGACTCATAATCCCCCTGGTCCAGTTCTTTGACCGCCCTCAGCATACGGGTGTTATCATCTTCCCCATAGTCCTCCTGCATATCCTCGGTCAGTTTCATCGCCCTGTCAAACTTCCCTTTTTGAAGAGCCTCCTTCACTTCCTCAAGCCGGCTCTCGTAGGCGGAAAATCCATCTTCCTGCGCTTTTGTCCCGCCAAACCCAAGCAGGACAACTCCTGCCGCAAGAGCCAGGACAGCCAGAATTTCTCCAAGCCTTCCGGGCAGTTTTTTGCGGAAAAAGTATAGTCCGATACCCAAAACCATAACTGTCAGGGACAAAATTCCGAATAGTGTCACTCCCTGGAATAAGAACATCGTCAGCGCCCCAATCGCTAATCCTAGGATCAGTAATACAAGCAGCATATTAATTTCCCCCCTTTACTTTGCCCTCTAATGCCTTCATCAGGTTACCGCAGTGGATGGACACCCCATACCAGTCCGAACCATGATCCTGTTCCGGCAGAAGGGCCATCGTCTTCTTACACGCCTCATACGCCGCCTCATAGTCCTCCATGCCGTCGTATGCATTCGCCAGAGCGTACCAGACAGTCGGTGAATCTTCTAAAAGCGCCAAAGACTTTTGAAATGCCTGAGCCGCTTCTTTATAGGAATCCTGGGCGAAAAGTACCGCTCCTTTTAAGTACCATGCTTCCGGAAGATTCTCATTTTCATTAAGCACTTTTTCTACCATCGAAAGCGCCGTATCCAGATGGTCTTTCTCATTGGTTCCAAAGCAATAATAGACCGCGTCCAGATAATTTGCAAAAAACGTTTCGCTGTCTACAATCTTTCTCTGCTCCTCTGTGAGGTCTTTATAAACCGCGTACTGATATCCGGTATACTGTGCCGAATCGTTAAACGATATCATCTGCAGCAGCGTGTAAAGAGAAACATCTGCAGCAAAGTTTGAATCTTCTGAAGGTTTCTTTGCCAGTTTTGAAAGAGCAATCGCCTGCTTAAGCGCGTCGTCTGTATCCCCGGATTTCAGCGCGCTTTCAGCGGCGTAATATTTTGCCGAAACCAGATTGGGATCTTCTTTTTGCATCTTAAGACACAGATCATAACAGTCGTCGTACTGTTTCAGTTCCATATAACAGTATGACGCCATATCAAAAGCATCCTTGATCCCGCCTAGGTCTATCGCCTTCTCCAAATAAGGCACCGCGTCTTTATACCCATAACAGTTTACCATCATGTCCGCCGTCTTCAGTTCCAGAAGGCAGAGATCCTCCTCGGACAGCTCCTCCTCTTCCCGGTATAAACGCTCGTATTCTCCGGCCGCGCGGATCGTATCTTCATAGTGCCCGGCTCCGTCGTACTTAAGATTACTTCCCGTAACTGCGGCTATGTACTGTGCAATCCAGTTCTTAGGGTACTTTTCCGCCAGCGATAGCGCGTCCTCCACCATCTCCCGCGTCACAGAACCCTCTCGCAGAATATCGGCCGCCTGATCCATAAGCTCGGTCTGTTCCGGCAGTCCCTCGTATTTGGTAAACGCTGTTTTGAGTTTTTCTCTTTGAGCCGCCACATCCCCGGGCAGCACAAACGGATTCTCGTAAACACCTTTCGACAGGCAAAGTGAAACCAGGTCTTTCTGATATGCCCTCTGCTCCCTGGAAAGCTTCCCCATATCCGCATACAGATCCAAAAGGACGAGCGCATATTCCGGACTTGTTCCGGTAATACGCATGAAATCCTCTATCCGCCCCGGATCTTCCGCGTCAAAACAATAGAGATATTCAGCCAGCCTGCTGTCCGGGTATTTTTCAAGCATACCCTCCATCGTCTCTTCTTTTTCCAGTTTCAGGACAGTACTCCAGATCTCCACGACCGACTGCGCCTTATCAAGGCTCTCAAGGCACCCCTCCACATCGCCTCTTGCCATCCGGATTCCGGCATCCTGGATATCTCCTTCAACTTCTTCACAGATGGCATCCACCGGATCGGGCAGCGCCGCCGCGCAGTGCCCAATGAGCAGAACAGCGGCGCATACACTGAATACTGCTAAAAGGACCGGAGACGAAGCAGACATATTTTCCTCCAAATTCAGCATTTCTCCCGGCTTTTTCCTTATCATGGACAGAATGATCCTAAACACAAGAAGAAGCAAAAGCGCCTGAAGAAGTCCCCCCGCAAAAGGTATGATAAAAGGCTGTGAAACATGCTCCCGAAGGACAGGAATATACGCCTTTCCCAACGCCAGAAGATCCGGAGCCCCCTCAGCAATTCCCAGCACAAGTATGATTCCCAGTGCATAGAGAGGATGCTTTAGAAATTCTCTGAAAGGATGTGCGTACCGATCGGCGCGGCACCCTTCGATCCACGCATAAAAGCTATAGCCTTTCAGTATCAAAAACAAGATTGCCGCCGCACCGGCAATGATAAGCAAAAGAGCCGTCTTTCCACTGCATTTTTCCGCAAGTACGGGAAACGCGATTTCCATCAGCAGGGCGTATGTAAGATAAAAGCATCCAGTCCTCGCCATTCCCTGGCAAAAACGCATCCCCGCCCCTTGGTTTTTCCTATTCTCTTCCCTGAACTCCAAAAGGACGACCGCCATCAAAAGCAGCATCCCCGCCGCGATACCAAGACCGCTGCACATCCCAAGGATCCAGGGCTTCAGGCTGTGTTCCAGGATTTTGAATACGACAGCCTTAAGCAGCTCCGGAAGAAGCTGGAATGAGAATGCCGCCAAAAGAATCAATATCCCGGTCATTTCCTTTATTTTTTTCTCTCGTTCCATTCGATTTTTAGAACTCCTTTCCTGCCTGACACTTATGTAAAACATGTCACAGCATTGTGCTCACCCCCGCTGGGCGGGGTAATTCGTACTAAAGCTCGTATAATACCTCGCTCTAGTACTCATTATTTTATCACATTATCAAAGTAAAGGCTACTATGTGAACTACCCATTGTCTAAAGCCAATGGGCTTCCTGCTTCATCGACCTCGTAACCTACTATCTCCACAGGCGTTAATTCGGGCTGCACCAGCCCTATTGTTATTTTATTATCTTATGCTATTTGCCGTAATCCTTCTGCTAAAATATTTTTTGCAGCATTGATGTCCCTATCATGCCATGCTCTACAAACAGGGCATATCCATTCCCTTACTGATAAATCTTTTGTATCGTCATTTTGATATCCACAGCAAGAGCATATCTGGCTGCTGGCATAGAATGTATCTATCTTGATATACCGCCTCCCATTCCATGCCGCCTTATATTCCAACTGCCTTGTCAGCTCATACCATGATACATCTGCTATTGATTTTGCCAAATGATGATTCTTTACCATATTTTTTATCTGTAAGTTTTCTGAAATTATCACTTGGTTTTCGCTGAT
>CAMNWW010000111.1 GCA_946566415.1 uncultured Lachnospiraceae bacterium
TCTCACGGGAAATTACGCAGACGTCCTTATCCTCTGGTGTGATCAGACGTCCTTCCTCCACCCTTATATTCCCTTTCTGTATATCTGAATCGTACCTCATATCCCGGTTTCCCCGCAGGGATACTCCAAGCTCATCACTGTTCTGATCCTTATCTGGATCCTCAATCCGCCTGAAATTTACCGGATTGACTACCGTATTGACGGTCGTGACATTATAATCTGCAATTCCTTCCACCCGGGATAACGCTTTTATATCTTCCATGAGAAGCGTTTCAAAGGAATGGTCTGTGGTCGCCACCCACTCTCCGCTTGGGAGCTGTTCTTGGGTAAAACCTCCCAGACTCCCTTCTTTCTCTCCGATCTGTTTTGACAGCTCGTCAATCCGGTTATGCCTGTCGGCCTCGTTCCCTTCCAGACGAAAGCTGGCCCCGACAGCCTGACGCCCCTTGTTCTGGGTCTGGACGCTGGCGCTGCGGCATGCATATCCGGAATAAAGGAAACTTACCGACACAAACACAATCAGCAAAAGCAATATGCTTTTGACCGGTTTTCTAATAACCGAGCGCACGCACAATTCACAAATATTCATACTATCCCTCCATTTCCGACAAAATTTCTTTTATTTTCTTCCTGAAACAAGGAATGGACGCCATCCCTGTAAGAGCCGCTGATATGGCGCTTCCAACGCTCCATACCAGAAGCAGCCTGCATACGGAGAACTGTAGTCCGATCCCCGTCGCTTTCGCGCCTTCATCCAGGATTCCTATCGCCTTGACGGCCGGGATATTCATTACCCAGGCGCTTAACCCTGCCGCCCATAAGCAGCCCGCGCTATAGATCACTGCCGTCTCCAGCGCCATCTGGAGCAGGATCTCGGCCCGGGGTATCCCAAGGCTGATAAAGACAGCGATCTCCGTCTTCCTCCCCCGCATCCACATACACAGTAAGAGCCCGGTTATGAAGACGGCGGTAAATACAGTCAGATAACATACAAGCCTGGCGATACGTTTCGTCTGGGAAAGCGAAAATTTCATCTGCCGGTAGACAGTGTCCAGGGTCCCGACGCTGGCCCGCTCTTCAAATAATTCCTGGATTTTTTTCTCTGTCTCTTCCAGACGTTCCGGTTCCCTGACATACACGGCCAGTTTCCGGTAATCTTCCCCTGTGGTGTTTCTGATGAAATCTGTGTCCACATAGATTTGATTCTCCATCCGGTTTGCCGTAGATATCTTGTCGGTCTGTTCCCTCTCGCTTCCGGTCAAAAAAAGTCCCACAATTACGACGCTGCTTTTTCCTCCGTCTTCATCCATAAAGTTAAGCGTATCGCCGATCTTAATGCCGTTCATCTCTGCTAAGAACCGGCTGACGACCGCCTGTTCCTTACTCTTTACGAAATCCCCTTCTACGATACGGCTTTTTCCTTCCTCGAACAGGCTGTCCTTTTCCATATCGTCAAATCCCAAAAGCCGTACCTTCCCCGTCTTCTTCGCCGCCTGGCACCGGAACAAAATTATTCGGGTAGACTTCACACTGGGAGAGACGGTTGATTCTGCCGATATTTTCTAGTTCCTCCACTTTTCCTACGTCGTTCTCAGTAAAACCTTTTTCGTCCAGACACTCTATCGTTACTTTTGCGAAGGATTGTTCCTCGATCTCCTTCTGGATAGAATCCGAGGCTTCCATCATGGACAGAGTACCGAACACCATGCCGTCCGCTACAAAGAATATAAGCATGAGCAGGAAGGTTTTTCCCCTTTTCCGGCAGATATACCGCCATGCCCTTTTTCCAAAATTCATATCTTCCGCCACCCTTTCCTTACTGCCACCTTATGATAAATACCTTATCCGCCGTCCAGTTCTTCTCATCCTGTTTTGTCCCAAATACGGCCACCTCCGTCTGTTTCTTTATGCTGTCCCTGTCTGCATCCATCCTGGAAATCTCTTTCTGCTCCCCCATATCGAAAACCACGATATGAAAGGATACTTCTTTTGCGTAGGTGACATGAATGAACTTAGATTCATCCTCGTGACCCGGAGCATCTTCCGCCGCAAGGCTCCCTCCGTCCACATTCTCGGATGTTATCGGCGTAATCGTAAATCCTCCTTCTGTAAACTCTATGACACGGCCTGCAAGATCGGCTCCGTCGAATACGTCCTGTCCTCTGCTATCCTCGTTCTTCCCTGTCTCTTTGCCTCCGCCATTTTCTTCTGTTTTTCCGGCGCCCCCGTTTTTGTTGCCGTCCGGCTGGCCGCAGGATATACAAACGAGCATAAGTCCAAGAGCCGCGGCAAACGCTGTTTTTCTTAAAAATTTCTGTTTCATTCTTTTTTCCTTCTTTCTGTTCTATTTTCGAGACGCGCAAATTGATTTCCCGCCTCCATACCCTGATTATAGAAAACAGTCCTTCTAAAAATCCTGAAAAAGGCAGGCAAATTTCAAGAAAATCTTAGAAGATTTTTAGATTTTTTTCTGCTATACTTGAAGCATAATTGTTGGGATATATCAAGAAAGGAATATGTACTCATGAAAATCCTGCTGGTGGAAGACGACAAAAATTTGTGCCGCGCTATTAAATCACAGCTTTCTAAAGAAGGTTTTCTGATTGATGTGTGCAATGACGGAGAGGAAGCATTTCTATGCGCCCTCAATCCAAAAAATGATTATGACCTTGCCGTGATAGACCGTATGCTCCCGGTGATCGACGGCCTTTCTATTATAAAAGCAATGCGAAAGAAACAGATTCAGATTCCCATTATTGTAATCACTGGAATGTCGGAATTAGATGATAAAATAGAAGGACTCGACAGCGGAGCGGACGACTATCTGGTAAAGCCTTTCCATATCAGGGAACTGTCCGCCCGCATCCGCGCCCTGATCCGCCGCCCCTCCCAGACGAGGGAACTCGCCTCACTCACTTATGAGGATCTGACCCTGACTCTTTTTGACCATCAGCTCCACTGTCGCCAGAAATCTCTCCTTCTCACGCCAAAGGAATTTCAGCTTTTCCATCTCTTTATGTCGTCTCCTTGTACGATTCTGTCAAGAAGCCTCCTCATGGCAAAGGGGTGGGAGAACACTGCTGATATCGAGCCGGGAAATGTAGATAATTATATATATTTTTTACGAAAACGTCTGAAAAGCGCCGGCAGCCGGTGCCAGCTCCGTTCTGTCTACGGTTCGGGCTATATTCTGGAGGTATCACATGATTAATAAGCTCAAAAAACAACTGGTCTGTATTTTCATCTCCGTTACCATGCTCATCTTTACCGTTGTGTTCTGCCTTTTACTGCATAATAATGTTGTTTCTGTCAAAGAAAACGACCGAAATTTCTTTTCACGTGAAGTCACTTATCTTATTTTTCAGCTGGAAGAGACTTCGATGCCCGAACAAACGCTTACAAATTGGGAATCCGACGGATTTTTACTTTCTCTTATGGATCAGTTCGGAAATATAATTTATCAAAGCAGCGCCCTAAAGGAAGTCCCTGAGCTTCCCGAGGCTCTGTCGGAGGAAGTAAAAAAAGTCAGTTCCTTTTCTTCTGGAGATATCATGACGGAAGATATTACAACGGACCAGAGCGCGGCTTTCTTTTTCTCCTCTCCTGCAGGTATTTCCCATTACGGGATACAGGCCCATGTGACGACAAGAGAAGGGTATCGGTACACTCTGGATATTTTTCGGGAAGCGCCCTCGTATCTTGAAATACTTGGTAAGTCCTCCCGTCTTTACCTCTTGGCCTGGATTCTCGTTCTAACCGCCGTCGCTATGCTTGCTTTCAGGCTGATAGGAAGGGCTTTAAGACCCGCCGAACATGCCATAAAGAGCCAGAAAGAATTTGTCGCCTCCGCCTCGCACGAATTAAAATCTCCTCTCGCTGTAATGATGACTCTTTCAGAATGCATCAGCTCCGACCCCGATCTCCCCCAGGAGACCCGCAGACAGGCGCAGACTATGGACTTGGAATGTATTCGGATGTCAAGGCTTATACAGGACATGCTCCTGCTTTCTTCCATGGATGCCAATACCTGGAAGCTAAAGAAAAACAGGGTCGACGTCGATACCCTGCTGATCCATATGTTTGAAAAGTATGAGCCTGTGTGCAGACAGAAGGAACAAAACTTCCTTTTCCAGATAAATGACGACGTCTTTCCCGAAATTGAAGCGGACGCAGACCGCCTGGAACAGATCCTTGGCATCCTGATCGACAACGCCTCCCACTATTCTCCGGAAGACAGCGAAATCAAACTGACGGCAGAAATTCACCCCCGTCAGATTGCCTTCTCTGTCATTGATCATGGTCCCGGTATCGCCGATAAGGACAAACCTTACATTTATGACCGCTTTTTTATGGTAGATAAGTCCAGGACAGAACGTGACCACTTCGGACTTGGACTTTGCATTGCAAAAGAACTGACTGAAATGCATGGCGGCACGATACGGCTGTCCGATACACCAGGAGGGGGCTGCACCTTCTCAGTCTTTTTGCCTTTGGAATGAGTTACATGCTACTATTCACAGCCCCTTTATCTTTTCCAAGTCTTCCATCCACACAGCCGCGCATGCGTCGCTGGGCATCCGCCAGTCTCCTCTCGGCGACAGCGCCACGGTTCCGATCTTAGGTCCGTCAGGAAGGCAGGAACGTTTGAACTGCTGGCTGAAAAACCGCCGGTAAAAGGTTGTAAGCCATTTTAAGATCGTCTCGTTGTCATACCTCCCGGCAAACGCCTCCTGTGCCAGCCGATAAATTTTCGACGGTTTGAACCCGAACCGCAGCATATAATATAGAAAGAAATCGTGCAGTTCATACGGGCCGACCATATCTTCTGTCTTCTGCACAATTTCCCCGTTTTCCGGGGGCAGAAGTTCGGGGCTTACCGGGGTATCCAGCACATCGTTCAGCACGCCTTCAAGCATCTCATCCCCGCAGGTGTCCGCATAGTATTGAACCAAATGACGCACCAACATCTTTGGTACTGAAGCATTTACCCCGTACATGGACATATGGTCGCCGTTATAGGTCGCCCATCCCAGTGCAAGCTCGGACATGTCTCCCGTCCCAATCACCATCCCCATCTCTTGATTCGCAATGTCCATCAATACCTGAGTCCGCTCCCTTGCCTGTGCATTCTCATACGTCACGTCATGGACATTTTCATCATGCCCGATATCCCCAAAATGCGTCCGCACTGCATCTTGAATAGGAACTTCCCGGAGGGACGTTCCCAGCTTTTGAGCCATCTTGCAGGCATTCTGGTAAGTCCTGTCAGTCGTTCCGAAGCACGGCATTGTTACGGCAATGATATTCTTTCGATCCATATCCGCCATGTCAAACGCTTTCGCCGTCACAAGGAGCGCTAAGGTAGAATCAAGACCGCCGGAGATCCCTACCACAGCAGACCGGGAATGAGTGTGCACAAGACGTTTCTTAAGCCCCATCGCCTGGATCATCAGAATCTCCTCACATCGTTTTTCCCTCTCCGCTATACTGTGCGGCACAAACGGCGCCGCAGGAAACGTCCGGGTGAGGACAGTCTTTTCTACCTTTACGGAGAACAGAACTTTAGGAAGACGTTTTTCTCTGACAGTCTGGAAGGTCGTATTTTTCCGCCGCTCCCCGAGAAGTCGGTAAATATCTATCTCGCTTACTATCATGCCGTTGGTAAAACGCTCTGCCTCCGCAAGGATCGTCCCGTTCTCGGCGATAATATTGTGCCCGCCGAATACCACGTCCGTCGTAGATTCCCCTTCTCCCGCATTCGCGTACACATAGCCGGAAATCAGACGTGCAGACTGTCCTTTGATCAATTCCTCCCGATAACGATCCTTCCCGATCGTCTCGTCGCTGGCAGAGCAGTTCACCAAGATCACAGCTCCCTCTCTCGCCGCGCGGATGCTGGGCGGGACAGGCGACCACACGTCTTCGCAGATCTCCGCAGATACGATCAGCTCCGCCATCTCCTCCGCCTGATATAAGATCTGCGGACCGAACAGAATCTCCTCGCCTTCATAATCAATCTTCCTCGCCTTTTTCGGTCCCGGCCGGAACTGGCGCATCTCATAGAATTCCCCGTAGTTTGGAAGAAATGTCTTTGTTGTAAATCCCAGAATTTTTCCGTCGTTTATAGCCGCCGCAACGTTATAAAGCCCCCCGTCCACCTCAAGAGGCATTCCCACAAAAATAAGACATTTCATCCCTTTTGTCTTTTGCCGGATATCTGAAAGCGCCTTTTTGCACTGTATAAGAAGAATATCCTGGGTAAATAAATCCCCGCAGGTGTACCCTGTCAGACACAGCTCCGGGAACACGATGATCTTCGCACCCGCAGCCTTCGCCTCCTCGATTCCCCTGCAGACTGCATCCCTGTTATACTCGACATCCGCGACTTGTATCTGCGGCGTCACCGCCGCCACTTTAATGAACCCTTGTTCCATATATGCCGCCTCCTATCCTTTTGCACGTTTCAGTATCTCTTCTAGTTCTTCAACCTGGAATTTATATGAAGTATTACAGAAATGGCATTTGACCTCTACTTCTTTCCCTTCGTCGATCATCTCCTGTATATCTTTTTTCCCGATACTGACGATCGCTTTCTCGATCCGTTCATGGGAACAGTTGCAGCTAAACGAAGTAGGTATTGTATCAGTGACTTCCATACCAAGCCCGTCCAGCACCTTCCCCAGTATCTGCTGAGGCGTATCCCCTCCATCCAGCATACTTGTGACCGGAGATAATTTCTTAATATTTTCTTCCAGCTTGTCCAATGTCTCATCCGTCACAAAGGGCATCACCTGCACGATAAACCCGCCCGCACAGGAAACCGTGTTGTCTTTGTTCATCAGCACTCCCAGACCTACTGAGGACGGCACCTGCTCGCTGGTGGCGAAATAGTAGGTGAGATCTTCCGCAATCTCACCGGTCTGAAGTATCGTCTGTCCCACATATGGCTCTTTCAGACCCATATCTTTGATGACGTTTAGT
>CAMNWW010000112.1 GCA_946566415.1 uncultured Lachnospiraceae bacterium
AAGACGATTCACGGGACGCTGGCAAGGACGGCAAAACTTCTTAAAGCGCCTCTGGAGCAAGACCATGCGAAAGGGGAGAAAAAGCCGGATAATATGGACGTAACGTTCCATAACGTGGCGTTTTCCTACGGGGATAAGAAGGCGCTTAAGGACATCTCTTTTACGGTTCCGGCAAAGTCGTCGACAGCCATCATCGGTCCTTGCGGAAGCGGCAAGACCACGTCGGTGAGCCTTCTTGAGCGTTTCTATGAACCGGATGAAGGGACTGTGACGGTGGGAAATGTTCCGGTTAGCCAGATACCGCTTAAGACGCTCCGTGGTTATATGGGATATGTTCAGCAGGGAGCGGATATTTTCAGCGGCACGGCAAGGGAAGCCTTGACCTATGGGCTGCACCGGGAGATATCGGACGAGATGATCTGGAAGGCGGCAAAGCGGTCCGGGTTCGCGGAACTTCTGAGAAAATGGGATAAGGGGCTGGATACCCCCATCGCATCGGGCGGAACCTCAATGTCCGGCGGCCAGCGGCAAAAACTGGTGCTTGCGAGAGAATTTATGCGTGAAACCGAGATCCTTCTTCTGGACGAACCGACCTCCGCCTTAGATGCGTCGGCATCCAAGATGATACAGGATACGATATTTGAAATGTTCCCGGACAGGACGAAGATCATCATCACACACGATCTATCTCTTCTGGAAAAGGTAGATCAGATCGTCGTGCTTCATAACGGAGAGATGGCAGGCTGCGGCAGCTACCAGGAATTATATGGAAATTGCGCGGCGTTTATGGATCTGATCGCCGCATGCCAGGAAGGAAAGGAGGCGGTACGGCAGTGATTCGTATCATAAAAAATTATACCAGGATATTTAAAGGGATTCGGCTTCCGTGGATGCTCCTATTTCTGGTGGCGGCCCTCTCGATTATCAGAACCCATGTGGAGGTGGAAGCAATCTCGCTTACCGCGTCGATCATTGACGGGACACAGAATAGTATTAAGACGGACGAACTGGTGCGTTACATCGAATTTCAGCTCATATCCGGGATTACTATCATTGCCTTTACCTACATATCCGGTCTGGTACTGCAGAAGATCAATCTGAACGTCAGGCTGAAAGTGTGGGATAAGATGATGCACCTTCCTACAAGCTATTATGACAGCGACGACGTTAACGAGCTGGTGACCCGGGTAACAACGGACGCCGATAACGCAGGAAATTATTTTCAGCTTATCATCAATATCTTTACGACGTTTTACGCCGGTATTGTCGCGTACCAGAAGTTGTTTTCCTTCCAATTTAAGATGGGTATGGCGAGCCTTCTTGTCATTCCGGTCATTCTGGGAATCACGGCGGTCTACAGTACGCTTGCATACAAGACCGGAGCGGCGGCAAGAACCCGGCTGGCGGAAGTAATGGGATACCTGGCGGAGCGGGTGAGGAGCCTTCGGCTCATCAAATCCTTCTATATGGAAGATGAGGAGAGCAGACGGGCGGACGACTTGTTCCAAAAGCAGTGTAAAGCCAACATTTTTCTGGGATATACATCCATGGTCCAACTCGGTGGAATGGAAGTAGTGGGATGCCTTACCATCGTGATCTCCTTTGTGCTGGGGAGCAGGCTTGTCGCGTTAGGAGAGCTTTCTGTCGGAAGGCTGATCGGATTTTATACATTGTGCGGGCTTGCCACGGCGCGGCTGGGAGAGCTTTGCACAGGATTCGGGCAGTTCTCACAGAGCGCGGGCATCGTGCAGAAGATCGGAAGCATATTGGAAGTCCCGGATGAGGCCGAGGAAGGATGCGAGATGGATGTGGCGGACGCAGATATTAATCTGAAGGACGTATGCTTTTCCTATCAGTCGATACCGGTGCTGAAAGAGCTGAACTGTACGATCGAGAAAGGAAAGGTCACTGCCATCGTCGGAACGAACGGCGCGGGAAAGAGTACGTTGTTCAAACTTCTGGAGCGGATGTACGACCCGACAGGGGGACGGATCAGCTTCGGCGATCAGGATATCACTCATTTCAAATTGTCCTCATGGCGGAAAAGTTTTGCTATCGTTTCTCAGGAAAAGCCTCTTCTTTCGGGCACGGTCCGGGAAAATATCCTGTACGGTGTAGAACGCCATGTATCGGAAGAAGAGCTAGTGCAGGTTGCGAAGATGGCAAATATCTATGATTTTATCATGAAAACGCCGGGGCAGTTCGACGCGCAGGTAGGACCGGGCGGCTCGAATTTCTCAGGCGGGCAGCAGCAGTGCATCGCGATCGCGAGAGCGATGATGCGGAATCCCGATTATCTGCTCCTCGACGAGGCCACAAGCAACCTGGACGCAAAGAGCGAGCAGGATGTGACCGTGGCGCTCCATAACCTGATGAAGGGAAGGACGACGATCCTTATCGCGCATAATTATTCGGCGACGGTATTCGCGGACAAGGTTATTGTGCTGATGGACGGGAAGATCGAAGCGTGCGGCACGCCGGAGGAATTACTGGAAAGTGACGAATATTACCGGACGTTTGCGAAGGCGGGCGCAGGAATCGCAAAATAGAAGGAGGAAAAGCATATGCAGTCAAAAATGACGTCCTGTTATGATTACAAACAGGTCGAAATAAAGGACGAACTTAGAAAGTGGAAGATCCCGGATCGTGAGATCCGGGGAGAACTAGAGGCATTGGCGAGGGATCATTCCAAAGAGATAGAGGTGGAAGGAGCGGTCAAGGAGGGCGACAGCGTCAGATGTATCTGCACGGCGGCGGAACAGGAGAGCTTGAAAGGCCGAGTCATCCTCCTGTATCCGGGGCGGAGACTTCCCGGGGCAGAAGAAGCGGAGCGGCAGGTCGTCGGCAGGAAAAAGGATGACCAGATAGACAGCCGGATCGGATCGAGGAAGCTTTCGCTTACGATAGAGAACGTGGTGCGAAAAAAAGCCTGGTCCGTAAACGATGAACTGGCGGCGGCCCTTCACATTCCGGGGGTAAAGACGGTTGAGGACTATTACCTTTGGTATCACGCCCAGAAGGATAAGGAGCGCAGGCAGAATGCATGCAACGCCATTGTGCGCGGCTGGTTGGAGGCGGTCTCCGAGAACAGTACGTTTAGGATCTGCGAAGAAGAAAAAAAGGAATGGTGCTTTCGGCGGGCGAATATCGGATACCGGAGTATGCTGGAAGGGGGATACGACCCGAAGAAACAGCCGGACGGAAGCGTGGTTACGGAGGAAGAAGCGATCGAGAGGATGGCGGCGGAGCAGGAGAAATATTTCAAACCTTATTTAATTTATACCTATTTCTGTGAAAAGAATGATTTTGTGATAACGGACGAGGATTTTGAGGCAGAGATCAAGCGCCTTGCGGAAGAGAATGGATTGACAAAGGAGCAGGTCCGGGAGAAAACAGATATTACGTTTTACAGGCAGGTGACTTATCAGGAACGAGTCTTTTTACATATTTTAGGACCGGAAGCAGAAAAATATCTGGAGGATTAAGACATGGCGGTAATGGAAGCGACAAGTGAAAATTTTGATGAATTGATTCAAACGGCGGAGTATGCAGTGGTAGATTTTTACGGCGACCACTGCGGCGCGTGCGAGGGCACGGCTCCGCATTACAGGGAGGTATCCGACGACATGGCGTTCATCCGGTTTATCAAGGTGAATACCTCGGTGGAAAAAAAGCTTGCGAAACGCTTTAGAATATTCGGGATTCCGGCGTTCCGCTATTTTTATAAAGGAGAGCTGATCCATGAGTCGGTCGGCGGGATGGATACCCGGATGATCCACGGGCAGATCGCGAAAATGCTGTATCCCGGAGCGGATGAGAATGTTGAAAAGTAAAGGAGGCAATGCTATACTAAGAGTATCGTTTTTTACAATGGAAAATAGAACTTGAATGAAGGGAGGGAGGACTATGCTGATTGCCGGATATATTTTTCTGGGCATAGAAGCGGCTGTTTCCTGTATGATCGCCTTGAAGTGGCTGGGAATACAGAGACGCCGGCGTGTGGTCCTCTCTTTTATTGCGGGTATGATCTGCGGTAGTGTTTTCTGCCTGAATATGAGCGTGAGGGCGAGCTATCTGGCATGTCAGGCGTTTCTCATCCTGTATCTTCCTATTGTTATATATCCGCAGGAGAGGATGATGGATGAGAACGCGGTTATGGGGGCGACGGCGGCGGTGTCCGTAGCGTGCGCATTAAACGGCATGTTCCAGGTCACCTCCAGTACGCTGCTTGAGATCAAAGGGATTTCTCTCTTTTTCCGTATCACGCTGACGATACTATGCTTAACAGGCGTTTTCCTGTTCTGCCGTACGCTGTCGGGGAATTTCCCGGGGAACGGCTGGCAGGAATATTTCAGGATGGAGGAAGAGGGAGGCGAAAAGACGGGCAAAGCGACGGCGGTCTACTATTTGTTCCCCATTTTTGGTTTCGCCCTTTCGCTGTCCGCGGTATCCGGTATCTACAGGGTGTCGGTGATGCTCTTGGAATGGTTTGCATTTTTTGCAGGGCTCCATATGCTGGATCTGATTATCGTGAACCGAAAGGAGCGGCTTAACGTCCTTACGGAAAAGCAGTACAGGGACGAGATGCAGACCTATATGAGCGTCATCCGTTCCCAGCGTCATGATTACAATTTCCATGTGCAGACGCTTCACGGTCTGATTCTCAGAAAGGATTATGATGCATGTGAGAAATATTTAGGGGAGCTTTTGGGCGATTCGATCAATATGAACGCCCTGCTTCCGCTTAAAGACGCGGCCGTTGGCGCCCTGATTCTTTCGTTCCAGAACCGGGCGCGGCAGAGAGGCATTCCTATGGAAATTGTGATTGAAAATGATCTTTCACAGATCGCCACGAATGTATATGAGACGAACAAGGTGATCGGAAATCTCTTGCAAAACGCGATAGATGAGACGGAGATGCTTTCCGATAAATCCTACGGAGTTAAGCTTTCTATCCTGAAACGGGGAGAGTTCTGCATCATCAATGTGTCGAACCGGACAAGGAGCTGGGATCCGGCGCAGGCTTACCAGATGGGCGTCTCTTCTAAAACAGGGCATGAAGGAGTCGGTGTCGCGTCGATCCAGTCGCTTGCGGCAAAGTACGGAGGCGTAGTGTATTCACGTCTTGAGGAGGATATCCGGTTCTTTATCGCGAAAATTCCGTTGAGTCTGATAAAGGGGGCTGGGTAATGTTTGAAGGATTTATTTTACTTGTGGACGATCAGCCGGCAGCGGCGGAGAATTCTATCGCTGCTTTGAAGCATTATGTACCTCAGGAGCAGATTCTATATACGAAGGATCCGGCATATGCTCTGGAGCTGATCAATACAAGACCGGTATCCCTGGTCTTTCTCGATATCGAGATGCCCGGCGCAAATGGGTTTACCCTGGCAAAATATGTGGAGAAACACCATAAGGGACTTCCCTTTGTGTTCCTAACCGGTTACGCGCATTTTGCGGCAGAGAGCTATGAATATGAGCCGGTGGACTTCCTCACCAAACCAGTGGACATAAAGCGGCTTGGAAAGACCTTTGAAAGAGTCGAGAGAAAAGGCGCGCACGAGGTCGGGAAGGTGGCGGTAAAAGCAGGGTCGGATTATGTGTTCGTAGAGCCGAGACATATGCTCTATATCTGTAAAGAAAAACGTAAGATCTGGATACGTATGAAAGACGGGCAGGAATATCAGGTGGCGTCGAGTCTCGAAGAGCTGGAGAGGATATTTATCGACTATGGATTTTTTCGCTGTCATCAGTCTTTTCTGATCTCACTTTCCAGTATTACGCAGGTGAGTTCGAGCAAATTCGGACAGACTTATGAGGCGAGACTCAGCGGAGGCACGGTAGTTCCGGTGAGCAGGGGCAAGTACGCGAAGCTAAAAGAGGAGATCGAACGCTTGGGGATCCCGTTCGTAAGAGGGATCATGCCGTCGGAAAAAGGAGGCAAAGGATGACCGGATAAGCAGGAGAAATTTGCCGCAGGGTACAGAAATTGAGAAAGAGGAAAATGGCTCTTTCTTTTGGGAATCTCCCACAACAAGGGGCGGCAGATTTGTTGTCTTTCATCCTATAGAGGGAATACCCGGCAGGGATGCGGCATATCTATTAGAGAGATTTTATAATAGGTAATCAAGGGAAAGATATGAATATTAAAGTGATAGACGTATCCCATCACCAGGGAAGCATTGACTGGGAAAAGGTAAAGGCGGACGGTGTGAAAGGAGCCATTATCAGAGTGTCCGACAGTATCGGTACCTTAGATAGACAGTGTGACAGAAATATGGCGGAGTGTGAGCGGCTGGGAATACCGTACGGACTGTATATTTATTCCAGAGCGGGGAATGACGCTATGCTCCAGCGGGAGGCGGCCCTTATATTAAGCAAGGCAAAAGGGCATCCTATCCAGTATCCACTTTATATTGACCTTGAGCAGCCGGGAAGTGGAGCTTACGCAAAAAGGGCGGCGGAATATTTCGGGAGCCTGGTGCAGAAGGAAGGCTACTGGTGCGGGATTTACGCGAATCTAAACTGGTGGAACACCTATCTGGCCGGAGTGGATCAATTTACAAAATGGGTGGCGCGGTACGGAGAAAAACCGTCCGTAAACAATCTGGATATGTGGCAGTACTCCAGCGCCGGGAGAATCAGCGGTATTTCCGGAAATTGTGACGTGAATGAATGCTACAGGGATTTCCCGGCGGAGATTGGCGGCGCATCTTCAGGAGGAGAAGGAGACTTAGGAAACAGCGGGGACGCAAATCCGCAAGGAACGATACTTCAGCTGGCAGAGCAGGTCATGAAAGGAGAATTTGGCGAGGGAGAAGACAGGAAGAAAAAGCTCGGCGTACGGTACACAGAGGTACAGAATTTGATAAACCATATTGCGTCAGCAGGTGCAGGTACACTGG
>CAMNWW010000113.1 GCA_946566415.1 uncultured Lachnospiraceae bacterium
AATCGTCTTCTTCTCCAATACCGGGTCTATTGTTTCTACCACGCTGCCTTTGGCATCCTGAATCTGGCGCACCATTCGAGGTTTATAATAATTCCCCCCGTTTATCAGGGAGCAGAAACCTGTGGCAAGCTGCACCATGGAAACATTAAAGCTCTGCCCAAACGAACAGGTGGCAAGCTCAGTCACCTTCATCGTATCTTCCGTAAACATCAATGATTCCGCCGAGACGTCTCCCGGAAGATCAATTCCGGTGTATTCGCCGAAGCCGAAAATATGCTGGTATTTGATAAATTCTTCTACGCCGATCGTCATGCCGATCTCCATCAACGCCACATTGCAGGAATTTTCCACGACCTGTCTCAGATTCTGGGTACCGTGTCCTCCCCGTTCATAGGCGATACACTGGATATCGTAATCTCCCACATGGAGAGAACCGTTGCATGTATAGGTCTCATTTCCCGTGAGCGCCCCGTTTTCAAGCCCCGTCGCAATTGTGAACGGTTTTATCGTAGAACCCGGCTCAAATGTGTCGCTCACACAAAAATTTCTCCATAAACTGTTGAGCAGTTCCAGTTTCTCGTCGCTCCCCATGGCTTCAAGTTGTTCCTCTGTATAATATCTTGACAAGTCGCGAGGATTATTCAGGTCAAAATCCGGCAAAGACGCCATTGCCAGAACCGCTCCGGTATTTGGATTCATCATAATGACCGCCCCGTTTTTGAACCCGGCGCCCTCCTGTGCTTCATTCCGGTGTTCCTCATTAAATGCCGATAAATGCTTTTCTACAATAGACTGCAGGTTCACGTCAAGCGTCGTCACGACCGAATTCCCGTTCTCCGCTTCCTTGACCGTCCGCGTCGTCGTAAGGTCTGCATTCTGATAACCGTACTCGCGTCCATCCGTCCCGTTCAGTGTATCATTGTAGGATGCCTCCAGACCGGCAAGGCCCACATCCCCATTGACGCTGAATCCAAGAACGTCGCATGCCAGATTGTTGTACGGATACTTCCGCACATAATCTTCCTCCATCCAGATTCCGCGTATATCGTCGTTTTCTTCTTCCATTTTGTAAAATTCCTGTACCGAATCATAGTCCGCTCTTTTCTTCAAAATACTATAGCGGCTCTCCGGTTTCTCAACAAGAATTGTATCTACTGTCCCAGGGTCAATCTCGAAACACGTCTGCAGAGCTTCCTTTGTCGCCGCGATATGGTCCGCCGACTTCTTCTTGTCACTGGCCAGTACCTTTGCGTCTAATATGATGTTATAGACCCGTTCGCTTGTAGCCAGTTTTGTCCCGTTCGTATCAAGGATGTCTCCCCGCTTAAATGGAATTGTCCGGCTCACATACTGCTGCTGATCCAGTACTACTTTCGCATACTCCTCACCGGAGGACGCATTAATATAAGTAATCCTTCCGATAAGACCAGCAAAAGCCAGCAACACCAACATAAAGAGCATCACCAGCTTTTTCTGCATTTTTAATGTGAACTTTTGTTTCAAGATAGAAATCTTTTTCTTTCTTCTCTTTGACATCTGATTCACCTTTTCCTTATTGTGAAAGAACTCCGTCTTTCGGTATATCCTCATATTGTTTTACATAATCTCCTGATGAACCGGGATAAGTGATCATCTGATCCGTTCCTGCATAATGCATCCCCAGCTCTCCTAAAGCGCGCTCCCTTACTTTCTCCAGATCCACAGAATCTACCACAGTATTATGCCGGGTCGTGTTCTCCTCCCTTACTTCTGCCAATTCCTGTTGAAGCGCCGTAAGATGCTCCATACGGGTGGTCAGCTCGGCGCGTACCTGCAGATACCATATACACACTCCCAAAGCCGCCACGGCCGCAACCGTCAAAAATGCAACATAAGCCGGATTCATGCGCAGCGCCTGCTGACGGTTCCTCTGGATCCGAGGGCTTCTTTTCTTCTTTCTTACCGGCTCCTCAAATTCCTGTCCTCTGCGTGGCAAAGGCATCTCTGCCTTACGGACCGTATTCCCATAAACATACGTCCTGCTGTTATCTCGTCTTGCCGCCATATAGAATCACCCCTTACTTCCTTTCAAAAATGCGAAGCTTCGCACTTTTTGCACGGCTGTTTGCTTCCTTCTCTTCCCTCCCCGGAAGAATTGGCTTCTTCGTGATAACTCTCCCTTTTGAGACTTTCCCGCACACGCAGACCGGGAACGAACTCGGGCATGTGCAGGGGTTCTCATTTCTTCTAAAACTCCCCTTTACAATTCTGTCCTCCAGCGAATGGAATGTAATAACACAAAGCCTTCCGCCCGGACTTAGTATATCTATCATATCATCCAGCGAATTTTCCAGAACTTCCAATTCCCTGTTACACTCAATACGTATCGCTTGAAATGTTCTTTTTGCCGGATGTCCGGATGTCTTTTGAAATTTCATCGGAATTGACTTTCGGATAATTTCCGTCAGTTCGCCTGTAGTTTGGATAGGACCTTCTCCGCGGGCTTCCACGATATGTTTGGCAATGTTCTTTGCAAACTTGTCCTCACCGTAATCGCGGATAATACGAAAAAGGTCCTCCTCGCTGTAGCCATTGACGATGTCCTTTGCTGTCAATACCTGACGTGTATCCATCCTCATATCCAAAGGTGCATCTATTCGGTAGGAAAACCCCCGTTCTGCCGTATCCAGCTGGTAAGAAGATACGCCAAGATCAAGCATGATCCCATCGACTTTGTCAATGCCGATTTGTTGGAGCCTCGACTTCATATCACAGTAATTGCTCCGGATTATTGTGACTCTCTCCCCGAAGCCGAGTAAGCGGGCGCCGGCCGCCTCGATCGCAGCCGCGTCCTGGTCTATTCCTATAAAACTCCCCGAATTGTTAAGACGCCTACATACTTCATAGGCATGTCCGCCTCCACCAAGCGTGCCATCGACGTAAATTCCGTCCGGCTTGATGGAAAGGCCCTCGACTGTCTCGCCCAGCAACACCGACTTGTGTTCAAATGCCATAGTTTCCTCCTAAATGCTAAGTCCCAAATCTTCCATGTCATTTGCAATATCTTCGATATTTTCCTCCACATCAGCAGTGCGGGTTTCCCAAGCTTCTTTACTCCAGAGCTCTACTTTATCCAACATCCCGGCAAGAACAACTTCCTTTTCCAGTGATGCATGGGCGCGCAGCGAAGAAGAAATCAAAACTCTCCCCTGTTTATCAAGTTCCCCTTCTACGGCGCTTCCGATAAAGAAACGTTTAAAATCTCTGGCCTTTTTGTTAGTGAGTGGTAAGGTTCTTAGTTTGTCTTCAAAGGTTTTCCATTCGTCGTCCGGATAAAGAAACAAGCAGCCGTCCAACCCCTTCGTAATCATGAAATGTTCTCCCAGACTTTCACGTAACTTGGAAGGGATGATCAACCGGCCTTTTGAATCAATACTGTGATTAAATTCTCCAGTCAACATACGGAATCACCTTCTTTCAAAGTGGTCTGCCACTTTTAAACCACTTTGCTCCACTTATCACCACATTTTACCACTTGCAACCATTGTAACCCACTTCCCCCCTCATTTCAAGCCCTTTTTTCTTTTTCCCAAAATCCCTGCAATCAAAAAACAGCGTACATATGTACGCTGTTTTCCACATCTGGTTTACTTTTTCTGGTATTTCCAACCCCTTCCACAAGATGTGGGCCTTAATTTTTTTGTTCTGCCGCACAATGTGAAAATATATTTTGGCTGCGGATATGTATGTAAGGGATACAGCAGAACGTAATGGTATTGAATAGCAAATCATATCATTTTTCCAAAATAAAAATCCCCGTCATTCCATAACAGAACAACGGAGATTTGAAACTAAAAATTCGCCGTCCCTTCTCCTCCATGAAACATCAAAATAGAAGCAACGGCCGGGAAAGCTACTCTTCACTTTCCGCGTTCAGCGACTGCAGATAATTATCCACTGCAGTATAGTCCACCTCCGCTACTTTTCTCGGCTGGCTCTGCGTATAAAGCCCAACGGCAGAATATCCTACCCACCCTGCCAAAGCGACAAAAATAATACCTGCTACTATGCCGCGTACTGTACGCATCGTCTTCTCCTTGCGCATCGTCTGTTTACGATTTGCCTTTTCCTTTTTATATCGGTCTACCTTTTCCTGACTCATTATATCCAAACTCCTTTATATTCTTTCTGTTTGCTGCGGACTTCGTCTTCTCCGTAATGGACAGTATACCACATCTTTTTCCCAGGTACAAGTATTATACCGCAATAATCACGCCGCCATCGTTCGCATACATACTGCTGATTCCCCTGGTATCCAGGATAATGATCTTTTTTATCTTTGTCCGTTCTTTCAAAAGCTCTCTCACATACTGCGCGCGTTCCGGACAGTTACAATGGGAAATTGCGAGGATCTTGTTCTCCGCATTCTGAATTTCGTCCGCCACTACTTCCACCATCTTGTGCAGCGCTTTTTTCACGCCGCGCGCCTGCCCAAGCTGGCAGATCTCGCCTTTTGGCGTGGAGCCCATAACCGGTTTAATATTCAAAACGGTGGCCGCGATCGCCTTAAGCCCAGTAAGCCTTCCATTCTTCCTGAGAGTCTCCAGGCTCTCAAGCACAAAATACGTATGCTGGCCTCTGATGTACTCTTCCACTTTCTCGACGACCTCCGGGAACGTCATACCCTCTCTTTCACATTCCATGATCTTTTCTGCTATTAATGTCTCACCGACAGACGCCGAGCAGGAATTAAACACATAGATATCTTTTTCTCCATACTCTTCGTGATAAAGGTTCTTCCCAACCACAGCGCTATTATAGGAGCCGCTTAATTCCGCTGACAACGTCACTACATAGACATGGTCCGCAAGGCACCGGTATCCTTCCATATATCTCTCGGGCGACGGGCAGCTTGATTTCGGGCAATTCGGACTTTCTGCCACCCGTTTCAAAAAATCTTTCTGATCAAAACTGTCGTCGTCCACGATATGATGGTCGTCTACATCAATCGCCAGAGAGGCTGTCTCAAAAAGTCCGGACGCTTTCATCTCCTCTGTCAATTCTCCGCAGCTGTCAACGATAATTTTATAGCTCATTACTACTTCCTCCCAAATCGCATCTGTATATGATATTTTTTGTTTCTATTATATCTAGTTTTTGATACTACATATTCTATAATATCATATTTTATTTGGGAAAAAAAGTCTTTTTTACTATTTTCTCACTCCTCCAACCTAATTTTTTTCGATACGCCGAGCGCTATCCCGATCTCCGACATCAGGAACAGGATAGATGTCCCTCCATAACTGATAAAAGGCAGTGTAATACCGGTCGTCGGAATCACATTAAGCACTACCGCTACATTTAAAATCACCTGAAGTCCGATATGGATAAATATCCCCGTTACAATTAGTGAACCATAAAGGTCTGGAGCGTTTTGTGCGATAACCAGCAGACGGTACAAAAGCAGGCCGAAAAGGGTCAGCACCATGATCGCTCCGAACACACCTAGTTCTTCACAGATCACGGTAAGAATCATGTCGTTTTGCACCTCCGGTATAATCATCTTCTGCGCCCCGTTTCCTAATCCCTTTCCGAAAAAACCGCCTGAACCGATCGCATAGAAACCTTGCATTGTCTGAAACGCGCCGGAATCAGCAAATTTTTCAGGGTAAAGCCAGGCGAGGATCCTTCGGATACGGAAATTCGTACTGTTCTCCAAAAGTTTCCCACAGATTACCGCCGCGGCCACGACAATCGTGACAGCGCCTGCGCTCATATAGACAAAAGGCTTTGTCTTTTTATGTACGACAAAAACCAGGCCGAAGCAGATTCCAAATACGATGATCGCCGTACTTAGATTGTCTGTCAGGTAGAACACTCCCCCCGCCGCAATAAAGCCCCACCAGAATATCGTCTTAAACCCTTTTCCGGTGTTGATCTTATCTCCCATCTTGCACAGAAGATAGGGAATGAACAGGATCACTGCCACCTTCATCACCTCCGATGGCTGGAGCTGCTGATTCGCCGGAAGCCGAAGCCATCTCTTCGTACCATACGCCTCGATTCCCAGGGGCGTAAAACGCACGAGCGCCATCATAAACATCGCCGCCCAGTAAAGAATGATCGAGGGCTTGGCGTACAAATGATAATCAATCTGCGCTATAATCAGCATCGCTATCCCGCTCCCCAGACTGATTGCCGCCTGCCGCTTAAAGTAATACATCCCATCGTCAAATTTCGTCAGCGACTCATAAGAGCTTCCGCTGTAAAGCATGACCAGCCCGAAACAGACCAGAAAAATCATGACCGCCAGCAGGCTGTAGTCAAAATACTGGATGGTCCTCTCTTTCCTTCTTCTCTTTTTTTCTCCCATATATTTACACTCCCGTTTACTGCTTTCCCTTATTTACGCTTCATTATAAGCCCGTTCAATCAAAGGCTTTCCATGTATTATACTCTAATCCCAAGCTCCTGTCCATTCCCAGACAGGACTTCTTATTTTTCTCCGCCGGGATATCATCATCCGGCGATATTTTTTCCGACCAAATGGACACTCTTTTCTTCTGTCTCTTCGCCGTCCATAAGTTCTGCAATCGTAATTTTTAATTGTTCTTGTGTCAGATTTTGTTCCTTTCGCTTTTTTGTTATAAACTTTCCTGTTGTCATCTGGTTCATGTTGAACACCTCCGTAATTTTTATCAGTATATCCTTTTCTCCCGATAAATGGTATCCCTTATAAAGCGAATATCGGTAGAGAAAGCCATTTTACACATTTTGCACAAACTGCTTATAGCCATCTCCCCCTGTTTTATGCTACACTAAAAAAAACGGCAAAAGGAGATCATCATATGACCCGCGAGGAATTATATCAGTCTATCTACACACACGATACCATCTACATACCTCCCCAT
>CAMNWW010000114.1 GCA_946566415.1 uncultured Lachnospiraceae bacterium
CCGTTTTGTCTACTAGTAAGAAGCGCTTCGTTCTCCGTCTCTGTGTCAAGAATCCATCCGTAATCCCCTCCTTCGACATTCACCGTATTACCATTTCCCGCCGTAAATGTCCGCTGGGTCTTATAGGTATTATATTTATCCGCTAATCCCTGCACAAACTGCGCTACCATATCCGAATGGAAAGTGACCGCCATATTCTCATCCGTAGTTACCCACTGGGAAATCACATTTCTATCTACGACTTCCTGCGCAGATCCGAACGTATAGGTAACACTCGCCGCCAGATATTGATTCATCTGAGTGCACGCCGCTTCCACTTCCGGGGACTCTTTCGTATATACCGGCTTTACATAACAGGATTCTTCCGTCATATTCAATGTATCCTGAAATCCTGAAATGTGCTCATTTACCTTCTGTGAGAAAACCTCTGGGTCAATCTGGCTTCCGACCTCTTCCTCTTTCGGTGCAAATTCTGTCCCGTTAAACTCCGGAATAGAGGACACCGGAGGAGTCTGGTTCTCAGCCTGCATACAAGGAAGCGCCGCAAGTACGGCGTCAAGCTGTTCCTGATTATAGGAAACTCCTATCGATGCGTTAATATCCTGCTTTTCTAACAGACCCTTCGGCCACAGAAAAGCATTCTGCTCATCCAGAAGTTTTTGAAGTTCATCGCTCTTCTCATAAGAAATAGAAATATCCGTTCCTACGATAGTCTCAGTTCCTCCGTCTGACTTTTCCAAAGTCAGAGAATATCCCTGCACCTGCTGTGTCATATAATCTTCAACATCCGTGACTGATTTCATACTGAAATCAACACCGTTGATCGTAGTATTATAATAAAAATGGCTCATAAAAAATACGGAAATCCCAGCGTAAGCAGCCGCCACAGTTCCCAAAACAGAAAGTCCAAGTATCTTAAACACTTTTTTTCTCTTTCTTTTCCGTTCTCTTCTCTCTTCTTCTGTCATTTCTTCTTCCTGCTCGTCGTCTTCCTGCTCTTCCTCTTCCTCATATACTTCAAAACTTTCCTCATTCTCAGCATCCAGGATCGATTCAAGCTCTTCTTCATCCTCCACATTAAGAAGCGGATCAAGCTCTTCCCCGTCCTCTGCACTCAAAGTCGGTTCCAGTTCCTCCGCTCCGTCTGCACTCAAAGTCGGCTCCAATTCTTCCGCTCCATCCGCATCCAATGTGAACCCCTCTTCTGTACCGTCAAGCTCTTCCCCATCTTCTGCGTTCAGAATACTCTCTTCCTCATTTTCATTCTGTAAAACCAGCTGACTTTTGCGCCGTTTACCGCTTTTCTTCGGCGCGGTCTTTTTCACAGACCCCTTTATCACTTTTTCATTTTTTTCTCCAGCCTTGCCATCCTCTTTTTCAGGCGCTGAAAACTCACCTGCGGCTGCCTGATGATCCAGTTCATTCCCAGATATGTCATCCCTAAGAGTATTGGGTGCTTTTGTTTCCGCCTCCGTCTTCGCGATGCCTTCCTCCACATTCTGACTTTTGATGCCGCTGTCATTTTTTTCTTTCTCATCCGGTCCGCTTTCCCCCGTCTTCTCATCCTTTTTCATAACCTCGTCACTCATAATGACTGTAACTCCCTTTTTTGCTCAATATGTAGACATTATAATACGGAACCACTGCTAAAAACAATACAAAACTTTGAATTTTGCGCTTTTTCTCAATTTTTCACTTGTACACCACGCTTTCTATAAGATATAATGTCCACGAAAGCAATGAGCAGCGCCAAAACAGAGGAGGGCAAATCGCCTGTTTACAGGCAGATTTGACATACGCTGTTTTGATAGGGCGAACGCCCGTGAACGAGGAAGCCGAAGGCTTGCGAGTGAGCGCTGCGGGGAGAGCTTTAGTACGAATTACCCCGCCTGCGGGGCCTAAGTACTTAGCGAGGTTTTCACGCGGTACGCTTCATGCATGAGGATATAAAAGAAAGGTCAGGTGCAAAAATGTCAGGTTCTATATACGGTAAACTATTCCAAATTTCAACATGGGGAGAGTCCCATGGAAAGGGCGTCGGCGTTGTGATTGATGGATGCCCGGCAGGTCTTCCTCTTTCAGAAGAAGACATTCAGGTATTTCTTGACCGCAGAAAGCCTGGTCAAAGCCGTTTTACCACCCATCGGAAAGAATCCGATTCTGCTGAAATCCTTTCCGGTGTCTTTGAAGGAAAGACGACCGGCACCCCTGTCTCCGTCCTGATCCGCAATCAGGACCAGCGTTCCCGCGACTACAGTAATATTATGGACTGTTATCGTCCGGGACATGCGGATTATACCTTTGATTCTAAATATGGTTTCCGGGATTACCGGGGAGGGGGACGTTCTTCCGGGAGAGAAACCATCGCCCGGGTCGCAGGAGGCGCTGTAGCGGCAAAAATCCTGCGTTCCCTCGGCATCGAGATCCAAGCCTATACTAAAGCAATCGGACCTGTCCTTATTCCTGAAGAGCAGTATGATTATGACGAAATCTTTAACAATCCTTTTTATATGCCGAATGCTCTCCGTGCGAAAGAAGCGGCCGACTATCTTACAGACTGTATGGAAGCGAAAGATTCCTCAGGCGGGATCATCGAGTGCGTCATTACCGGAATGCCGGCCGGCATTGGAGAAACAGTCTTTGATAAACTGGACGCTTCCCTTGCAAAAGCGATTCTGTCCATTGGGGCAGTCAAAGGCTTTGAAATCGGGGATGGATTTGCCGCCGCCTTATCAAAAGGAAGCCTGAATAACGATGCTTTTACGGCAAAGGACGGCAATATCTGTAAACTCAGCAACCATGCCGGGGGAACCTTGGGCGGCATGAGCGACGGCAGCCCTGTCGTATTCCGCGCCGCCGTAAAACCTACCCCTTCCATTGCTCAGGAACAGAAAACTGTAAATAAAGACGGCAGCCCTGTTTCACTCGTCATTCAAGGCCGGCACGATCCTGTCATCGTTCCGCGCGCCGTTGTCGTCGTGGAATCTATGGCGGCGATCACTGTCGTAGACCTGCTCTTTTCCAACATGTGCGCAAGGATGGACTTTCTGGAAAGGTTTTATTGTAATACGTTTAATCTGTAACGATTGGGCTATTCCGACAGAGCAATTCTATAAATATCTGCCTGTTCTCCATCAATTTCAAAGCTGCGCTCATAGACTCCGCCATTCCGGGTGATTGTTTTTACTGAAGGTTCATTCTTTTTTTCTACAGAAAGATACAGTTCGTTTATCCCCGCCTTTTTGGCAGCCTCTAATAATTGCCGCAGCATTTCCGTAGCAAAGCCTTTTCTTCTCTCTAATGGGCGGACGCTATAACCGCAATGACCGAGATCCTTCAGAAAATCGTTCAGCGTATGCCTTAAATCAATGATTCCCACAATTCTATCCTGATCATCAACGGCAAAGAATGTGTCTGTTATGACCCAATTGGGATTCACCGTCTCCTCTTTCGTGTTTGCGTCTATGGATCTGCACCATTCTATATAATCCTCCGTTTTATCAAATAATTCACTTCCGTTAATGACGAATCCCCCATGATCAAAAAATTCCTGTCTGAATTCGACTGCCTGTTCTTTCTGTTCTTCTGTTGGCCTGACTAATCGAATCATTTTTCACACTCCTTTATCTGCTAAGATTTTATCAAATTTCTTCTCCGACAGGATTTCATGTGTCACAAACTGCCCGTCATAGAAAAGGGAAAAGGTTGTAAAGGGCGAGGGACACCTTTGCGCATCCTCTCTGGTCTGAATATGTACAGATTGAAACACAGCGTTCCTGGCCTTTGCCATCTCCTCCAGTATCGGTACATACTTCGCCGTAAAGGGGCATTGGTTTGTATAATACAGTACAAATCCTTCCGGCATATCCTTCTGCCTGCCCACGCTGTCCCGGAAACGGGGAAAGGGAGCGTCCTCCTCAAAGGGCAAATACATCAGTTCAAAATAAGGCTCCACCGTATCCGCTGTCCGAAATCCCTTATATCCCATATACTTCGGGTCAGAGAGGAACCCCATTTTCTTTTTGGAGGACAGGATCACAAGACCCTTTTTCCCTTTCGCCTTACTGTCGCGGGTACACGCATCCAGCAGGAGGTTCGAGTATCCATGCCCCTTGAACTGTCCGGATACCCACAGACAGTCGATATACATATAGCCCTTCGCGTCAATAGGCGCCCATGCGTATTCCGCAGGGATATACTCAATGAAGCATTTCCCCCGGACATTGCCTTTTAGGAATACAAGCCCTTCGTCCAGCCTGTCTTTCAGCCAGTTCTTTTTGGACATGACCTGAATGTCTTTGTTATTGGAGATTGCACAGCAGATGTGCTCCTTTTCCATATTTTCGTGTGTCAATTTTACAAGTTCCATACTCTATTGCCTCCTATGTATAACTCGTGTACCCGGGGCTGAAAGCCCCGGAAATACTGTGTTTTTATTTCGAGTACACCGTACTCGAACTACCTACTACTTTTCATATAGCAGCCGCCGAAGGGTATCTAATTCCTGTCGAAGCCGATGGTTTTCCTCCTCCAGTTTTGCTATGCGTTTATCTTTTGCCTCTATAAGCACATCTTTCGATTTTGATGTGCGGTCATATTTTTTGTGCCATAATCCTGCTTTCGCCGCTTCCAGCGATCTCTGGCTTTCAATCTCCTTCCGTACAGCTTCATTCGTGTACAGATAGTTCTTGGATACTCCACTTTTCAAATGAACTGTATTGAAATTGACCGGTTCTCCGTTCGCTTGTAGTTCTTTGATCGCTTTTAGCACTTTCGCCTGCGCTTCATCCGACCGTTTACGCCAGCTCGTTTCCAGATATTTCGTTGGTTCCGCCATATCACGCCTCCCTCATGGAGCCGCTTTTATGGACGATCCCTTTCGCATCCAGTTCATCATGCATCCGGATAAGCCGGTCAAGGTATTCCTTGTTTTTCTTCACCCATTCTTCCCGGCCGAGTGTCTGGCCGATTCGGATCATGGATCTGGCTTTCTCTATCTCCGCTGCATATTCATCCAGATTTTCGCTGGTGGAACAGAAGCTTGGACATTCCAGGCACTGTTCCGTCTGCCTGCGGCAGCCTGCCTTTGACGGCTTGAAACATATGCCAAATGGTACCCTTACCGCATCCAGGCCCGACCTGACCTTTTCATAGTGGACCATGTCCTCCTGGTCCGCCGTCCTTCCCGGTGGAAGCACCGACGGCTTAAACAAGTCCAGCCGTTCTGTATTTTTCCATTTCTGGTACAGCGTGTCCTCTGTGACCTTCGCATAATGCAGGCTCATCTGCAGGGAACAGTGCCCCAGGAGCCGCTGGATGATGCCGATCGGCATTCCCTGCTCTGCGTACTCCATGGCACGCGTGTGCCTCAGCCCATGGGCCTTGAAATGAAACAAGTTTCCATCTGCGTCACGGATGCCGTTCTTTTCGATCATCTTCTGGACTGCCTTTGAAAACGCCGGTTTGCTGAACGGCAGCCCCATGCACTTTCCTTCATAACAGTTGAAGAGATACCGGTCAGGATTATTCTCCCTGTTGCTTTTCGCAGCCGCTTCATCTGCCAGGAGCCTTACCATCTCTGCCACCTCATCCCGGATCGGATCTTTCATCTGCGGGATGCCTACCTTGGTGATCTCGCCGCATAAGTAGGGGACAGAGCGGTTCTCTCTGGCATTCCAGATATACTGCAGGCAGTTGTCGTAACGCAGGTTCAGCACATCCGTGCCGCGCCAGCCCGTTTCCCTCAGAAGGGCATAGACAGGCCTCATCTCTGCCGGCTCGATCTGGTCCATGCAGGCATCCATCTGCCGGATGACCGGTGCCGGAATATACCGGACCTTTTCCAGCGTATCCGCAGCACGTTCCCTCTTTGGCACGTCATCATCAAAAATGAGCCGCTCCATGCTCTGCCTCGGTGCCTGCGGGTATTCGGCGATCTGGATATAATCCAGCCAGCTCCGGATGAACGAGACCGCTTTGCTGCGGTACGTCGCATTCTTCTTATCATAGCTGTCTGCCACCCACCGCAGGTAGTTCTCCACATCCTGACGGCTCAGTTTTTCCAGGAAACCATCGGCATACCCGTTCGCATAAAAAGCTTCGAAAAAGTACCGGATATACATCAGCACCTCCTTGCAGTACGACCAGCTCCGCCGGACCACCAGCCGCTTCAGGAAGCGCTTGACCGATCCGCGGTAAGCTTCCGGGATCTCCATGAAGTTCATGCCGGGATGCTGGCGCTTCATTGCTGCTGAAAGCTTCACGCCGGGAATCTTGAGCGCCTGCCACACATCTTTTTCTGTTTCCTCCCGGCCGTCATAATAATCGGTGAAGAATGCCTGTATCCCTTTCAGGAACCTCCTGTAAAGTGCTGCCACCGTCGGTTCTGTATCCTCCGGCAGTTCCTCTGTTATGCTTTGTCCGGTCTCCCCAAAGCTGCTGTAAATGCCTGTGGAGGCGATGCCCTGTCCGACCAGGCGGATCACCGACACCAGCATGTCCTGCACATACACTGGGCTTTTCCATTGGTTTTTCAGGGAGCAGAGGATGTAATACTTTAATTCCAGCTTCATGGAGGCATTCCGGCACCCTGTAAAGTCTGCCAGTACCCCATCCCGCCGGCTCCTCCTCAGCCCGCTTGACCTGTATGCTTCCGAATCGGTCCGCCATATGTCATTTTCAAGCCAGTAGCCGCCTTCTGCGGAAAGGTATTCTTCCATTTCCGCCTGTCTGGGATTCCAAGGCATCTTCAGGGCGGCACTTCCTTCTGTGATCATTCCTCCGCCTCCTTTCCCGGGAGGCGGAACCTGTCCGCTGCTTCCTTGAATGCCAGATCGGAAGAGCGTCGTGTAGGGAAAGAGTGTTT
>CAMNWW010000115.1 GCA_946566415.1 uncultured Lachnospiraceae bacterium
TCGTGATCGTAATTTCGTTCCATGAACAGAAGCATCCGCTTACATACTATTTCAAATAATCAGGAGGCAAATCGGAGGTGCCATTATGACAGAGAAGGGAAGAAGAGATTTCTGCATAGAGTGCAGGAAAGAGAGCGAGTACCTTTTGCAGAAGAAGGACATCGTAAAGAATATAAGGGATAAGGATTATACCTTTGCGATCACCGTGGCGGTCTGTGCGGAGTGCGGTGAGGAAATGAATATTCCAGGTCTTATTGATAAGAATGTTCAGGAGATCGATGAGCAGTACAGGGTGGCGGAAGGGCTTGTATCGGTTGACGATATCGAAAATCTTATGAAGATCTATAAGATCGGTAAGGCGCCTCTGTCCCTGGCGCTTGGTTTCGGAGAAGTGACTATCCCGCGTTATCTGGAAGGGCAGGTACCTTCCAAAGAATATTCTGATATTGTAAAGGCGGCGCTGGCATCCCCTGCCTATATGAAGCATAAGCTCATGGAAAACCGTGAGAAGCTGACGGATGCGGCATACAGGAAGGCGCTTTCGGCAGCAGAAAGTATAGAGAGTCTGTTTTCTGTTTCGGATAAGATGCTCAGGGTGATTGCATATATATTTGAAAAGCTGGAAGAGGTAACGCCCCTCATGCTGCAGAAGCTCCTGTATTTTATCCAGGGTGTTTATTCTGCATTGTATGGGAAGCCGATCTTTGGAGAGGACTGTAGGGCATGGATCCACGGCCCGGTTTACCCGGAGGTGTATGACCTGTTCCGGGATTTCAAATATAATCCGATCGATGATGCACGGTTCGCGCTTCTTAGTGGAACTGAGGATGCACTGACAGATGATGAGAAGCGTGTGATCGACCTTGTAGTGAATACTTTCGGGATGTATGGAGGAAAGGCGCTGGAGAAGATCACACACAATGAGGATCCCTGGATGGAGGCGAGGAAAGGATACGGCGACAGCGTCCCTTCCAGTGAGCTTCTGCCGAAAGAGCGGATCATGAAGTATTATATCCTGATAAACCAGAAATACGGCATAGATACGGAGGATGGTCTGCGGACATATATCCATGACATGCTGGGTAAGGCATCATGATCCATAACAGATGAATCAGGTATAGAGAGTCAGATCATAAGGCTCAGAAGAGTTAATTCTTCTGGGTCTTGTTTTTTGTTTTTATCTGTGCTGGGGTTTTTACCATCATTGATCGACGTTTCGGGGGAAAACTTCGCAATATTATCGAAGAAATTAATGAATATTTATATGAAGATGGAGGAAGCGTTGCGTGAATAATCAGGAGATAATGCAAACTATGAAAAGAATTTGTTAAATAGAATTATCAAATATTCATGCTTTTTTCTTACCCTTCTTGTAGTGGCTATTCTAAGAACGGTGCTTACGATATGGACAAATTCTGAAATATATATTCAAAGCGAACTTGACAGATCATCACCTATATTCCGATGGAAAATCGGTATCTATTTTCAACAATGATTTAGCTAGGTGATGAAATTACCTTGCCCATTTTTATTAACGAAGCAGAGCGGACCATTGTGTTAGAAGTTATTCACAATGCCGGAATTGACGCTCTTACTATGGTGGAACGTAACATTTATGTAACAAATATGAAAAAAATGTTGCCTGCAAGAAAGAAAAGGGGTAGAATGGTTTTGAAATTTTTTGGATAAGTGAACGTACAGAGTGAGGTAAGAAGATGAGTCAAATTATTTTAACGGGCGACCGCCCCACCGGCCGCCTTCATGTCGGACATTATGTCGGCTCCCTGAGGCGCAGGGTCGAACTGCAGAATTCGGGAGAATATGACAAGATATTCATTATGATCGCAGACGCGCAGGCGCTTACAGATAATGCAGACAATCCGGAGAAAGTGCGTCAGAATATAATAGAAGTGGCGCTGGACTATCTTTCCTGCGGGCTGGATCCGGAGAAATCCATCATGTTCATTCAGTCGCAAGTTCCGGAACTGACTGAATTGTCGTTTTACTATATGAATCTGGTCACTGTTTCCCGGCTTCAGAGGAACCCTACGGTAAAGTCGGAGATACAGATGCGGAATTTCGAGGCAAGCATTCCGGTTGGATTTTTCACATACCCGATCAGCCAGGCTTCCGATATCACGGCGTTTAAGGCGACCACCGTTCCGGTAGGGGACGATCAGCTTCCGATGATCGAGCAGTGCAGGGAGATTGTGCACAAGTTTAACAGCGTGTACGGCGAGACTTTGGTGATGCCCAAGGCTTTAATTCCTGAAAATGAGAGCTGCAGCCGTCTGCCGGGAATCGATGGGAAGGCGAAGATGAGCAAATCCCTGGGAAATTGTATTTATCTTTCCGACTCTGAGGAAGAGGTGCAGAAGAAGATCATGAGCATGTTCACCGACCCGGATCATCTGAAAGTGTCTGATCCGGGAAAAATAGAAGGGAACACGGTGTTTATTTATTTGGATGCATTCTGCAGGGATGAACATTTTGCAAAATATCTGCCGGATTACCAGAATTTGGATGAGCTAAAAGCACATTACCAGAGGGGAGGACTTGGAGATGTGAAGGTGAAGCGTTTCCTGAACGCGGTGATGCAGGAAGAGCTTGCGCCGATACGCTCCAGAAGAAAAGAGCTGGAGAAGGATATTCCCGCCGTCTACGAGATCCTCCGCAAAGGAAGCGCCGAGGCCGAAAGAACGGCGGCGCAGACCCTAAGTGAAGTAAAACGGGCGATGAAGATCAATTACTTCGATGATATGGAATTGATTAGGGAGCAGGCAAAGCGCTATTCGGAAGGCTAATAGCGTCTGTGAATAGGAATTATACTTTTCAGGATAAAATATATTTTAATATTAAGAAATAGAAGAGGAGACATAAAAATGGGAAAATATTTTGGGACAGACGGATTCCGCGGCGAAGCAAATGTGAATTTGACGGTAGAACATGCATTCAAGGTGGGGCGTTTCCTGGGCTGGTATTATGGACAGGATCATAAAGCAAGGGTTGTGATTGGGAAAGACACCAGAAGAAGCAGCTATATGTTCGAGTACGCATTGGCGGCAGGTCTTACCGCATCCGGCGCGGATGCATATCTGCTCCATGTGACGACAACCCCGAGCGTTTCCTATGTGACAAGGACGGAAGATTTTGACTGCGGCATCATGATTTCTGCAAGCCATAATCCTTATTATGATAATGGGATCAAAATTATTAACGGAAAAGGCCATAAGATGGAAGCTGAGGTGGAGGATAAGATTGAAGCGTATATCGACGGAGAGTCCGGAGAGATCCCGCTGGCACAGAAGGAGAAGATCGGACGTACGATCGACTATGCGGCGGGGAGAAACCGCTATATCGGGTATCTGATCTCCCTGGCGACCCGTTCTTTTAAAGATATGCGGATTGGTCTGGACTGCTCGAATGGAAGTGCTTTTGCTATCGCAAAAAGTGTATACGATGCACTGGGGGCAAAGACTTATGTGATCAACGACGGCCCTAACGGCACGAATATTAATACGAACTGCGGCTCCACCCACATCGGAATCCTTCAGGATTTTGTGAAAGAGAAAAAGCTGGATATTGGTTTTGCGTTCGATGGAGACGCAGACCGTTGTATCGCAGTAGATGAAAACGGCAATGTGGTGGACGGGGACTTGATTCTGTATATCTGCGGAAAATATTTGAAAGAGCGCGGACAACTCAACGGAGATACCATTGTGACCACTATCATGTCTAATATCGGTCTTTATAAAGCCTGCGACAAGGCGGGGCTTCGGTATGAGAAGACGAAAGTCGGGGATAAATATGTGTACGAAAATATGGTCCAGAATAATTTTGTGCTTGGCGGCGAGCAGTCCGGCCACATCATTTTCAGTAAGCATGCGACCACAGGAGATGGAATTCTCACTTCACTTATGATAATGGAGGTGGTCATGGAGACGAAAAACTCTCTCGCAAAGCTGGCAGAGCCGGTGAAGATTTACCCGCAGCTTCTTAAAAATGTACGGGTTTCTGACAAAAAGACGGCGAGGGAGAATCCGGCGGTCGTAAGTGCAGTCGACGCTGTGGCAAAAGCGCTGGGCGACGATGGAAGGATTCTGGTACGCGAGAGCGGGACGGAGCCGGTCATCCGCGTTATGGTAGAAGCGACGACGGATGAGCTGTGCGCCCAGTATGTAGGGCAGGTCGTGGATGTGATGGAAAAAGAAGGATTGATCGTAGAATAGAAGAAAAATGCTGTGCGGCGCCGGCAAATGCAGAAAATAAAAATGCATTTGCCGGCGTTTAAAAATAGCATTTGAAAAATCTTTCCATCTGTGCTAACATGAGTATAACAATCACGGCAAAAGAAAAAGAGGAATGTGATATGCTCATCAAAATTGATTTTAACAGCAGCGAAGCAATCTATATGCAGCTCCGCAATCAGATCATCATGGGAATCGCGACGGAAGATATCCGGGAGGGGGATGAACTTCCGTCTGTGCGCCAGCTTGCGGAGCACATAGGGATCAATATGCATACTGTGAATAAGGCGTATAATGTTCTGCGGCAGGAAGGGATAATCCAGCTTGACCGGCGGCGCGGGGCGGTAATATGTATTGATGTTGACCGTCTTCAGGCGCTGGCGGATATGAAAGAACAGCTTCGCATCCTGCTCGCGAAGGGAAGCTGTAAACGGATCACCAAGGAAGAAGTGCATGAATTGGTGGACGAGATTTATGCAGAATATGGCTGCGGGAGAAATGAATAAGAGCAGGAATCGGCATAAGGAGACAGAGAAAGGAATATGACAGAGAATCTATATACGAGACAGGCGCAAGAAGCGCTGAACATGGCGAAGAAAATAGCGGAGGATTTGAAACATCCCTATATTGGCACGGAACATCTGCTGCTTGGACTTAAGCGGATATACACCGGAGTCGCAGGGCAGGTCCTGGATAAAAATAAAGTGGATGAAGAACAGATGATGAAGGCGATGGATATGCTGGTATCCGCACCGCAAGGAGGGGGAGGCGCAAGAAAGAGGATTGAGAGAAGTCCGAGACTGGAGTATATTCTGGAGGAGAGCCGGGGCGAGGCGGCGCGTCTGCATTCCCGGAAGATCGGCACAGAACATATGCTGATCGCTATGCTTAAAGATGCGGATTGTGTCGCGACCCGGATGCTGATTACCTTGAATATCAATATTCAGAAAATATTTCAAGATCTCATTCTCGCGATGGGAATGGATCCCAAGGAGTATGCGGAAGGACAAAATGATTGGACAGCCCAAGGCGGCATCATGGAGCAGTACAGTACGGATCTGACGATGGAAGCAAGGGAAGGTAAACTTGACCCGGTTATCGGACGGCAGGAGGAGATTGCGCGGATTATGCAGATCTTAAGCCGCCGTACAAAGAATAACCCCTGTCTGGTGGGAGAACCGGGAGTCGGTAAGACGGCGGTCGTAGAAGGACTTGCCCTGCAGATAGCAGACGGCATTGTGCCCGAGGGCATGAAGGATAAACGAATCCTTGTGCTGGATCTTCCGGGGATGATCGCGGGCTCCAAGTACCGGGGCGAGTTTGAGGAGAGGATGAAACGGCTGATCAGTGAAGTAAAGTCCTCCGGAAATGTAATTTTATTCTTGGACGAACTGCATACGATCATCGGGGCGGGCGGCGCGGAAGGCGCGATCGACGCTTCCAACATTTTAAAGCCGTCCCTTGCCCGCGGAGAGCTGCAGCTAATCGGGGCGACTACTTTGGTAGAATATAGGAAGCATGTCGAAAAAGACGCGGCGCTGGAACGCCGGTTCCAGCCGGTTACAGTCGAGGAGCCGGACGAGGAAAACTGTTTGAAGATCCTGGAGGGGCTGAGAGGAAGATATGAGGCGCACCACGACGTCGCTGTGGAAGACGCGGCTTTAAGGGCGGCGGTGCATTTGTCCTGCCGGTATATCAATGCCAGGTTCCTGCCGGATAAAGCGATCGACGTCCTGGATGAGAGCTGTTCCCGGGTGAAACTGCGCGGGTTCAAGATTCCGGAGAATATTCAAAAGCTGGAACAGACCTATAAAGAGCAGGGAATCGAGAAAGAAGAATGTATCAGACGGGGCGATATGGAGAAGGCATCTCTCCTTCACAGAGAACAGAAAGAGATACTTAAAAAACTGGAAGCGGCAAAGACAAGGTTTGACAAGCGCAACGAGAATAAAAAAGTCACGGTGACAGAGGAAGATGTGGCAGAAGTGATTTCCGCATGGACCAAGATTCCGTTAAGCCGTCTGAACGAGTCTGAGAGCACACGCCTTAATAAGCTTGAAAAGACACTGGAAAAGCGCGTTATCGGGCAGGAAGACGCGGTGAAAGCATTGGCGAAGGCAGTAAAGCGTGGAAGAGTAGGGCTGAAAGACCCGACGCGTCCGATTGGTTCATTCTTGTTCCTGGGACCGACCGGAGTGGGGAAGACCGAGCTTTCCAAAGCGTTAGCAGAGGCTCTTTTTGGGAACGAAGAAGATATGATACGGGTCGACATGTCTGAATATATGGAAAAGCACAGTGTGGCGAAGATGATCGGGTCTCCTCCCGGATATGTAGGGCATGAAGACGGAGGACAGCTCAGCGAGAAAGTACGGCGGAATCCGTATTCCGTTATCTTGTTCGACGAGATTGAAAAGGCACATCCGGATGTGTTCAACATTCTTCTTCAGGTATTGGATGACGGACATATTACGGACTCGCAGGGAAGAAAGGTGGACTTCCGCAATACGGTCATTATCATGACCTCGAATGCCGGGGCTAAGGCGATCGTGGAGCCGAAGAAGCTGGGATTTACTCAGGAAGAGGATGCTGCC
>CAMNWW010000116.1 GCA_946566415.1 uncultured Lachnospiraceae bacterium
CAGATCGTCACAAGCCTTGTCACGGGCCTGACTCTGGGAAGCACGATCTTAGTCGGAGATTATATGGGACGAAGAGAATACGGCCGGGTAAAACAGGCCATTGGTACGACTTTAACGGTTTTTGCTATCGCCGCCATTATGATCACCGTACTGATGCTGGTCTTTGAGCGGCCGCTGTTGACGCTTCTTCGCACACCGCAGGAATCCTTTGATCTTACTATGCAGTACGTTGCTATCTGTTCTATGGGAAATATATTTATCTGCGGCTATAATGCGATCAGCGCTATCCTGCGCGGGTACGGCGATTCTGCCCGCCCCATGGTCTTTGTCGGGATCGCCTGCATCATCAACGTCCTCCTGGATTTCCTGTTTGTCAGATATCTGAGCCTGGGGGTGGACGGCACTGCGCTTGCCACCGTAATTTCCCAGACGGTCAGTATGGTGATTGCCGTCTTATACTTAAAAAAGAAAGATTTTCTTTTTGACTTTCGACTTTCCAGCTTCCGTCCGGTAGGGAGCATTGCCAAAAGACTCGCGGAAATCGGAATCCCGATTTCCTTTCAGGAACTGATGATACGTATTTCCTTCCTGTATCTTATGATGGTAATGAATAACTGCGGTGTATACGCGGCGGCTATAGTTGGTGTGAGCAGTAAATACGACGTGTTCGCTATGCTGACAGGAACTTCCATGGCAAATGCCCTCGCCGCCATCACCGCCCAGAACATCGGCGCGGGAATGCCTGGCCGCGCCCGGAAATCCTTGTGGTATGGCATGGGGTTCGCTGTGGGCGCCGCCTCTCTGTTCTGGCTTTGGGCACAGCTTAACCCTAAGTCCATGATCAGTCTCTTTATCAATGATTCCAATGTCATTGCCGCCGGAGTTCCCTTTTTCCGCTCCTGCAGTTACGATTATATTCTGGTCACCTTCGTTTTCTGTCTGAACGGATACTTAAACGGCCGTCAGAAAACGGTGTGGACTATGGTCAGTTCCAGCGCCGGCGCCCTGCTCCTTCGGATTCCCATGGTTGCTCTGTTCGGGAAATATTTTGGAAACGATCTTGGTATGCTTGGGAAGATCGCCCCTACCGTATCCGGAATTATGGCGTGCTATACACTGGCCTATGTGCTGCTTGAAGACCGCCTCCGTTTACCGATGCAAAAAAAGCCATGCAAAAATCAAAAATAAATACTTGCTTTTTTCTGAACTCGTGGTATACTGGATTCATGCAGATATAGTTCATTGGTAGAATGCTAGCTTCCCAAGCTGGAGAGGCGGGTTCGATTCCCGTTATCTGCTGTAGGCGGACTGGAAACACTGAGAAATCAGCGTTTTCAGTCTTTTTTATCTTCTCTGGTAATGCAGGTTTCTCAGCTCGATGATAAGATAATACCCTGGGATGACTCAAAGAATCGGAGTATAGACCTTTAGACAGTACATTGAGAATATAATATGCTTACTAAGGGAACCGTTGAGGTGTTACGCCAGCCGCCGGACACTTAAGGAAGGGGGCTGATGCTATGGTTACATACTCTGATTTAATCCAGTTTGTGATTATGCTTTGTGCTGTGATAACCCTTGTTATCTATGTTACACGCAAAAAGTAGCGCCCCCGTCTGGTAAACTAAGGCGCTACTTTTGTAATCCTAATTTGCCGGCGGTCAGGTGTGTGCTGACTAACGGCTTCCCCTTGTTAAGCATATTATAGCCAATATCACGCCATATGTCAAACACTTTCCGATTCTTCGCCACTCTCGCCCCGGATAATGATCTCCCCAGTGCACTCCATCACCGGATCTTCCCTTATAATCTCCCCCACACTGTCTGCCGTGATCACCCCGGACTTCGGATTCTTGATAGAAATCACATGACCGTGTATATCCGCCTCCACATCAGAATACTCGAAAGACAGATCCGTATCCTTCATCGTACAGTTCACCAGCTTCAGATTTTTACAGTAGCACAAGGGCTGTGTCCCGATAATCTTACAGTTGACAAGGGTCAATCCATCGGAAAACCAACCCAGATACTCACCTTTAACAATACTGTCCCGGACAGTCACATTTTTACTGTGCCAGAATGCGTCCTTGGTATCCAGATTACAATGATCAATCTCAAGATTTTCCATGTACTGGAACGAGTATTTTCCCTGCATCTTTACGCCTTTTAGCTTAACATCCCTGCTGTCCAGGAATAAATATTCGGAAATGATCTCCGAATCAGCAAGCGTGATTTCCTGGGATTTCCAGCCGAACTCCTGGGACTCGATCCTGCAGTGCTCCAGATAGATCCGCGCGCATTCCCTCACAGCTTTTATCCCTCCCAGGCGGCTCTCGGTAATGCTCCCATCCTCTGCGTACCAAATGGCGGCACGGGTCTTTTCATCCATCTCAGAATGTGCCATTGTAAATCCTTTCACATGCCACAACGGATACCGCAGGGAGAAACGGCAGTCTCTGAGGCTGACGTCTCTGGATTCTTTTAATACCGACTCTCCGTCGGCAGGTCCGGCAAATACACAATTTTCTACATCAGCATGCTGGAGATGATACAGCGCACGTTCTTCATCAAATTGTTTTCCGGTAATCGTCTCTCTTTCTATCATTATCTTCCATCCTCCTCGTTATTTTCTATCTGTAATCTTTCTGGTTCTCTTACATCCTTCTGGTTCTTCTACATTATTATGATGGTTCAGAGCTTATCAGTCAAGAAAACTTTGAGAGACTCTTTTCCGAGACTCTTTTCTGTTCCTGATATCAGCATGAAATCATACCATGGAATCACTTAAACCGGGAATGTTCCTTTATGAATCGCACCCGCAAATTTTCGCTTGAATAGTTCTGTGGGCTATTATACAATGAAAGCAGATTAAGACACGGTATTGTACAGAAAGGACAGCGATATCTTGAAAAATATAACATTGCCGATTGGTATTGAAGATTTTACAGAGCTTCGGACAGAAGAATATTATTATATCGATAAAACAGGAATCATTCTGGAATTGCTGTCGAAAAAATTTAAAGTTAATCTGATCACTCGCCCCCGACGCTTTGGGAAGACGTTGACGATGAGCATGTTGGCCGATTTTCTGGACATCCGCAAGGACAGTAAAGATATTTTTACAGGTCTGGAAATTACAAAGCATGAAGAGTTTTGCGCTACATGGATGAATCAATGGCCGGTTCTTTTTCTGTCTTTGAAAAATGTAGAGAGCCTGCATTTTGAGGGCGCCTATAAGCTGCTGAAAACTGTAATAGCTGATTTATGTAAAAAACATGCCTATTTAGCAGAAAGTAACTGTGCTGATAATGATGACAAGAAGATTTTCCTTCGATTAAAATCCGGGGAAATGGATGAGGCGGAAGTCAAATATTCTTTATATACTATTATGCGGATGATGCATGCGCATTTTGGAAAACCTGTAATCCTTTTAATTGACGAGTATGATGTTCCATTAGCAAAAGCAAGCGAAAATAAATACTACGTACAAATGCTGGATATCCTCAAAGGCATCCTGGGGATATCCTTAAAAACAAATGAATTTCTCAAACTTTCTGTTATTACCGGATGCCTTCGTATTGCTAAGGAAAGCATTTTTACAGGAACTAATAATTTTGTATCTAGCTCGATTCTGGATACCCGTTTTCAAGAATTTTTTGGTTTTAGAGAAGAGGAAGCCTTAAGGCTCCTGAAGGACACAGGCTGCGCCGAACACGCGAACCTGATGAAGCAATGGTATGACGGCTATTGTTTTGGAGAACAGGATGTGTACTGCCCATGGGATGTTCTGAACTACGTCAATGAACTTAAGGAACGGCCGGATGCAAAACCGAAAAATTATTGGAAGAATACCAGCCATAACAATATTATCCGCAGCTTTATAGGAAGAACGGATCTATCGGTAAATGAAAAATTTGAAACGCTTCTACAGGGAAAAAGCATAAACGAAAGAATCTGTGAAGATTTAACATATGATCTTCTGCATTCATCAGAAAGCAATCTCTGGAGCGTTCTGTATCTGACAGGCTATTTGACGAAGGAGCGCGCGCCTGTAGACTCTGATACCCATGAAGTATTTTTAAGAATCCCTAATGAGGAAATCAAGTCCATTTTTAAAGAGTCCGTGACGGACTGCTTCCTGGAGTCTATAGAGGCTTTGGACCGGAGAGAATTATTCCAGGCATTATGGAACGGTGATGACGGAATCGCCGCAGAGCTGATTTCCGATATCCTGTTCGATACCATTAGTTACCATGATTATAAAGAAAGCTATTATCATGCGTTCACAGCAGGGCTTTTCTCGGGAGCCGGATATATTGTCGAATCGAATTATGAATATGGTCTGGGAAGACCGGATATTGTTGTAAAGGATACCCGTAAAAGAACTGTATTGATTTTTGAGGCAAAGTATTCTGACTGCGAAGAACATCTGGAAGGGGACTGCCGAAAAGCATTGGAACAGATCAATGTCAGAGAATATGCTGAAAAATTCCTGCACGGATACAGGAAGATCATATGCTATGGAATTGCCTTTTATCAAAAACAGTGCATGATTAAAAAATCTTGTTAAACTTGATAAATAAGGAGGATACCTTTATGAATACACCCAAACTTACTTACCCCACCGCTAAAGACTCCCTCTACCCTCTCCTGAAAACACGCCTCACCGGACTTATCGACGGGATTCCTCACCGTATCTCCAATCTTGCCAACGCCTCCGCCCTCTTGTACGAAGCCCTCACGGATATCAACTGGGCAGGCTTTTATCTCATGGAGAACGGCCGCCTGATCCTTGGGCCTTTCCAGGGACGCCCCGCCTGCGTGGAGATCACCGTAGGAAGCGGAGTATGCGGAACTGCCGTCCAAAAGGACCGAACGATCCTTGTCGCAAATGTACACGAATTTCCGGGACATATCGCCTGCGACAGCGCCTCCAATTCGGAGATTGTCATACCGATCCATAAAGACGGTCAGATTATCGGCGTGCTGGATATCGACAGCCCGAGCCTTTCCCGGTTCGACGAGGAAGATCATAAGGGATTGGAATCATTTGTAAAGACCCTGGAGGAGTTCTTATAAGCTTTTCCATAGTTTTTGTGATATAGGGAACGAAGTCTCCTATATCACAAAAATAAGCACCGCCCCCGGTGCTTCAAAATTCTCTTCATCATCGAAAACAGTGCTTAAACTGCGCCTTCAGGGACTCGAACCCTGGACAAATAGATTAAGAGTCTACTGCTCTACCAACTGAGCTAAAGGCGCATATTCATTTGTAATGTATTTCGTAACGCAATAAATATTATATATCGTTCGTCGTAAAAATGCAAGTACTTTTTAATTTTTTTTTTACTTTTTTTATGCGGAAAATAAAGAAATCACCCTAAATTTTACGAAGATAACGCCCCCAAATAGACAGTTTGACATTTTTCATTTATAATAAAGAGGAAGACTCTATGACTAATAACTCATAATCTCAAATTGACAAACATTACTTTTTATATCATAATAGAATTGTAGGTTTGGCAGACCTATGAAAGGAAGTGGCATCATGGACTCACTAGATTATAAGATATTGAACATTTTAAAACAGAATGCCCGCAAAAGAGCATCCGATATCAGCAAGGAAATTCATCTTTCTGTCTCAACAGTTATCGAACGTATTCGGAAACTCGAAAATTCAGGAATTATCGAATCTTACACCATTATTACAAACGAGCATCAGATCGGCAATGACCTGACGGCCCTTATGGAAGTCAGTCTTGCGCACCCACGTTTTAACGAACTTTTTATTGAAAAAATCATGGAACATCCTAACATTATATCCTGCTACTATCTGACGGGCGAATTTGACTACATGGTGAAGATCACCTGCCGCTCTTCGGAACATCTGGAGCAGATACATAAGTGGATCAAGAATCAGCGGGGCGTCCGTTCCACCCGAACACATTTTGTACTCAGGAACGTGAAAAACATCTACACTTCTCTTCCGGAACCTGTGGATTCTGCAGGCGCGTAATCTTGCCAACGGTTCCGTTAGATATTCATACTGTTTTTCCATCAAACAAGACGGCTCTTTTCTGACTTCTGCCAAAAAGAACCGTCCCGTTTGATAGAACATATCAATTTATAAATCAAAAAGCATTTCCCTCTATCTTTTTGAGTGTCTTAAGCCTCCATCCGGCACAGCGTCTCCACCGCCCGTTCTTTAATCAGACACTTCTCATGTTCCTGGAGGTATTGTTCAGAGATCGCATCCGTCTCCACCATCCCGCCGAATTCCTCCGCTAAGATTATGGATTTGGCCGCCTGCTTTCCCTCCTCCGTATTCTGAAATTCTACCATAAGATAGTAAACCTCATCATGTTCATACAGACGGCTCGTATCAGCCCTGCCTATTCCAAAAATACTACAGAAACGAATCGCGTCGTCAAGCTCCGAAAACAGGATCTGATACGACAGAATCGGCGCTCCCTCGTCCGGAATCTCTGGAAACAGTTTCTTATACTGATTTTCCGCGGCGTTCCCTCCGTCTCCGGCCGCTTCCCTGTCCCCGCAGGAAATCAAAAGCAGCAGGCTGCCATCCGGAAGAAACGTCCCTGCAAATCCCTGGATCTCCCCTTCCATATCGACCCCCAGGGCCTCTTCGCCTTTCTCCAGAATCATATTCAAAAATTCTTCTGTCCGCTCTTTATTATGAGTGATATCCGTAAGCGTGTACCCCAAAGCCTCTATCTCTGCCTTAGATATCAGACAGCTGATCCTATTGTCCGCAATTTTCCAAAATGTCATATTTTCAC
>CAMNWW010000117.1 GCA_946566415.1 uncultured Lachnospiraceae bacterium
GCCTAATCTGCATTTTCTCACTCTCCGATCACAAGATAAACAAAGTATTTCCATCTTTTTTCGGAAGTATGCAGCATGGCCGTTTAAAAATAGTCGGACTGTGCCACGATTTTTCCATTCCTTACATATTCCCGGGGCACCCGCTTGTTGATATCGCAGACAAATTCATAATGGAATCTGCCGGACATACTGCTAAGCTCTTCCACAGTCAAGCTTTCATCCCCGTCTTTACCTATCAAGATCACCTTATCCCCAAAGGCTGTTTCCGGAATATGAGTCACATCCACCATGAATTGATCCATACAAACACGGCCGAGGATCGGAGCCCTTTTCCCATGGATCAGGACATTTCCTTTTCCGGAAAGGGTTCTGGGATAGCCGTCCCCATAGCCGACGGGCACCGTGGCGATCCGCATCCGCTTTGGCGCTGTAAATGTCCCGCCATAGCTTACCTGGGTTCCCGGTTCGATCCATTTCACATAGGTCACATGAGCGATCAACTCCATCACCGGTTTTAAAGGGATCCTCTTTTGTTCCACCTCATCAGAAGGATAAAGCCCGTAAACAGCGATACCGGCACGCACAAGATCCAGGTTTGCCTCAGGCATATCAATGATCGCCGCACTGTTGGCCGCATGGCGGCTTTGAAAATGGATCCCTTGCTGGGACAAGTGTTCTACCGTCTGCCGGAATATGGCGAGGGCCTTCTGGGACGGCTTTTTATCCTCCTCGTCCGCCTTTGCAAAATGGGTAAATATTCCTTCCGGGACCGCGCCGGGAAGACGGCAGACCTCTGCGATTTCCTCCTCGCCCTCCCTGCCGGGCAAAAAACCAAGCCGTGACATCCCTGTGTCAATCTTGATGTGCAGCACTGCTTTCTTCCCCATTTCGCAGGCTTTCTTTGATGCGAGGCGCGCCGTCTCTTTGTCATAGACGGTCATGCGTATCTCCTGCTCTATCATCTCCTCGAACTGCTCCGGGAACACACAGCCCAGGCAGAGAATCGGTTTTTTGATACCGGCATGGCGCAGGAGAACCCCCTCGTCAAGCGTGGCGACCGCGTATCCCCACACATAGTCCACATCTTCCAGCATTCTTGCAATCGGGACGGCGCCGTGTCCGTAACCGTCCATTTTGACGACTACGATCATCTGTGTGTCGTCCCGGATATTTGCATGCATGCTCTCTATATTATACATCACTGCATCCAGATCTACCACTGCACGCAGCCGGCTGTAACTCTTCATGATCTTTCCTCCAAATTTTTAAGCGCCGCTTTGATTCCCTCTATAATATCCCCGGCCAGAACGCTGTACCGTCCGCATTCTTCTTTCGCGGCGTCTCCCGCAAGCCCGTGAAGGCATACTCCCAATACAGCGGCTTCATACGCCGGCATTTTCTGGGCCATCAGGCCGGCGGTTATACCGGCAAGAACATCTCCTGACCCCGCCTTTGCCATAGCGGCATTTCCTGTTCTGTTCAAAAACATCTGCCGGTTTTTCCCGGCGACAAGTGTCCTGCTGTCTTTTAAGGCACAGACGACATTTTCTTTGTCAACAAATTTCCTGAGCAGTTCTTTTCTGTCCTTCTTCCATTCCTCCACTGTCCGCCCGGTCAGCCTGGCCATCTCCTTCATATGGGGAGTCAGGATATACTGCCCTGCTTCCCGCTTCCAATTTTTCCGCTCTTCTTCGGAAAATGAAGCAAGCAGATTGAGTCCGTCCGCATCAATTACGCAGGGTTTTTGATTCTGACCAAGTGTTTCTCTTACCAGTTTTTCGGAACTTATCCCTGTTCCAAGCCCGCAGCCAAGGCATACTACATCCGCCCACTTAAGAAGCCCAGGAAGCTCTCTAAAACAATCCGCATCTTCTGAATCATAGGTCGTCATCACCGCCTCCGGCAGAAGCTGCTGGAGAATCATGCGGTTCGTTTCTTCCGTATAGATCCTGACAAGCCCGGCTCCTGTAAGATACGACGCCTTTGCGCTTAGGTACGCCGCGCCGGTCATCCCCTTGCTTCCCGCAATGACAAGTACTCTTCCGTAAGTTCCCTTATTGGAATCCGGTATTCTCTCAGGCATCCTTTCTCCTATATCGGAAAAATCCAATGTATAATAAACATCCTCCTGCGTATCCAGGCGTGGATCTATCATAATACCGATCGGCTTTTCCACAACTTTCCCGGAAAAAGAACCGCCCCTGCCTTCGTGCAGGCGAATGCCACTGTCATATCAGCCTTAAAGGCACAGCCAAGCACCTGTCCCGAATCCGCGTCTATCCCCGACGGGATATCCACGGCGACCCGGTATCCTTTGTACTGATTCATCCTCTCAATGATTTCCTGGTATCTTCCTTCAATCTTTCGAGACAGCCCGATTCCAAATACGGCATCTATGATAACACTATATTCCCTTTCTGGCAAACTTTTTCCTACGGATATACCCAGACTGTCTAAAATTTGCATCTGCGCACAGGTTTCTTTGCTTCGGGAAGCCTCGTTTCCCACAAATACTACATCAATGTCCCTTCCTTCTTCCGCAAGAATCCGGGCAATGGCAAACCCGTCTCCGCCGTTGTTTCCGGAACCGCATACAATGAGCGCCTTGGAGAAATCCACCTTCTCCTCTTTCATAGCGTTTACACATTGGAGCGCCGCGCGTTCCATCAGTACAAGAGAAGGGATACCAATGTCCTCAATCATTCTCCTGTCGGATTCCTTCATCTGTTCCGCCGTCAAAATATATCTCATGGCTTAAATCCTTTCCTTCATTTTTCCACGAGCCTTGATATCATAAGTCAGATACCAAGGCTCGCTTTGCACGATGTGCTCCCATTATTTCTCATTCTTTTGCTCTGCATTGCAGCGGGTGATGTTGTATGACAAACGCATCAGGCTTTCGGACAAATGTACGTTCTCCACTACGATATTCGGCGGAAGGTTCAGATCAATATGTGCGAAATTCCAAATCGCCTTTACCCCGTTCTCCGCCAGAATCCCGGCCACCTCCACTGCATTTTCTTTCGGAATTGTGAGGACTCCGATCTCAATTTCATTGGCTTTCAAAAAATCTACAAGCTCTTCCATCGCCTGAATCAAAATCCCGCGTACGGAAATTCCGGTAAGCTTAGGATTCACATCAAAAATACCTTTTAGCAGGAATCCTCTGCTCTCAAAAGCTTCATAATTGGCAAGCGCCTGGCCAAGATTACCCGCGCCGACAATAATGATGTTATGTTTCACATCCAGACCTAATATCTTGCCGATCTCCGTATATAAATATTTCACATTATACCCATACCCTTGTTGTCCAAAGCCACCGAAATTATTCAGATCCTGCCGAATCTGAGAAGCCGTCACTTTCATTCGTTTACTCAGATCATTGGAGGAGATACGTTCTACGTCATGCTCCAACAATTCTCCCAGATAACGATAGTATCTCGGCAGTCTTCTAATCACTGCCTGGGATATTTCTCTTTCCTCCACTTTGACGTCCACCTTCCATCATTTGCTATTCCATATTATATAAAACTGTCACAAAAAAGTCAAACTTTATAGTTGTTTTTTGCCGTGATTCCGATATAATGGGGTAGACGGCATTCAGATAAATTACAAAGAGTCAGCCCCTCGTATCCACTCGGGGTACCTGATTTTAATCGCCTCACGGCGATGGAACTGGAGGAAAACATGATACTGGCCTGCCATAACCTTACAAAAGCATTTGGGGAGCATGTCATTGTGCAAAATGCTTCCTTTCATATAGAAGACCATGAAAAAGCGGCTGTCGTCGGACTGAACGGCGCCGGGAAATCAACAATCTTAAAAATGATCGTAGGAGAGCTTCCTGCTGATGAAGGAAGCGTCCTTCTGTCAAAAGGCAAGACCCTTGGATATCTCGCTCAGCACCAGGATCTTATGGGCCAAAGATCGATTTATGACGAGGTTCTCACTGCAAAAGCAAAAATAATCGAGATGGAACAACAGATCCGGGATATTGAGCAGGAGCTGAGCGCTCTTTCCGGAGAAGAGCTTGAAAGAAAGCTTACCCTTTATCAGAGGCTTACGGCAGATTTTGAGCAGGCCGACGGCTATGCATACCGCTCGGAGCTGACCGGTGTCCTTAAAGGTCTTGGCTTTCTTGAAGAAGATTTTTCAAAATCGGTGGACACGCTTTCCGGCGGCCAGAAGACCCGGGTATCCCTTGGCAAACTTTTGCTGACACGTCCGGATATCCTGCTTTTGGATGAGCCGACCAACCATTTAGATATGAATTCGATCGCCTGGCTTGAGAATTATCTGCTGAATTACCCGGGCGCAGTCCTTATTGTATCCCATGACCGCTATTTTCTGAACAAAGTGGTTACAAAAGTACTGGAAATCGAGCTTGGAGTCCTCACCTCTTATCAAGGAAATTATAGCTCCTATGCAGAAAAAAAGAAGCAGATCCGGGAGGCTAAGCTGAAAGAATACTTAAATCAGCAGCGCGAAATCCGTCATCAGGAAGCCGTTATTGAAAAGCTCCGTTCTTTTAACCGGGAAAAAACAATCCGCCGCGCCGAGAGCCGGGAAAAAATGCTGAATAAAATGACGCTCGTTGATAAACCCGCAGAGGTAAACACCGATATCCACCTGGTACTCGAACCCTCCCGCATAAGCGGGAACGACGTGCTTTCCGTACAAAATCTCAGCAAATCATTCCCGCCCCAGACTTTATTTAGGGATGTGAATTTCGAGATTAAGCGCGGGGAACATGTAGCGGTAATCGGCGACAACGGTACTGGGAAGACGACTCTCCTCAAAATTTTGAACAGCGTGATTCCTGCGGATACAGGGAGCTTTACTCTTGGAACGAACGTACAGATCGGGTACTACGACCAGGAACATCATGTCCTGCATATGGAGAAAACGATTTTTGAAGAAATATCCGACGACTACCCGAATCTGACCAACACCGAGATCCGAAATATGCTCGCCGCTTTCCTTTTTACCGGCGACGATGTATTCAAGCTGATACGGGACTTAAGCGGCGGGGAGCGGGGACGGGTTTCCCTCGCAAAACTTATGCTCTCCGAAGCAAACTTCCTGATTTTGGACGAACCCACCAACCACCTTGATATCGCTTCCAAGGAAATTCTGGAAAAAGCGCTGAACGACTACACCGGTACGCTCCTTTATGTATCGCACGACAGATATTTCATCAACCAGACCGCCAGCCGTATCCTCGATCTTGTCGGAAATACATTTGTCAATTATATCGGAGATTATGATTATTATCTGGAAAAAAAAGAGGAATTGACCCGTGTCTATACCTCTGACGCCGTTTCATCAAAAGATAATTTGGAGGCGAAAGCTTCATCCGCACCAAACGCCTCATCCTCTGTCTCTAAAATGAGCTGGCAGGAACGCAAAGAAGAACAGGCAATGCTTCGTAAGCGGGCAAATGAACTAAAAAGAACGGAAGATCGGATCGCGCAGCTTGAAGACCGCGATACCGAAATCGATCATCTTCTCACGCAGGAAGAAATATATACAAATTCTGTCCGATGTCAGGAGCTTGCGCACGAAAAAGAGTCTAATGCTAAAGAGCTGGAAGTTCTATATGAAAAATGGGAGACTCTCGCTGAATAGCGGGTCTCCCTTACTTATTATCCTACATTCTTTTGGCGATCGATTTGATAAATTCCTCGCTGTTTTGTACCTGCGGGTCCGGAAGCGTCGTGATAAGCGCCAAATCTTTTGTCATGACGCCGGACTCAATCGTTTGTACCGTTGCTTTTTCCAGACGGTCTGCAAAATCCATCAGTTCCCGATTCCCATCCATCTCGCCTCTTTTCCTCAGCGCGCCGCTCCAGGCAAATATCGTCGCGACCGAGTTCGTGGATGTCTCCTCCCCTTTTAGGTGCCGGTAATAATGACGCTGTACCGTCCCATGCGCCGCCTCATACTCATAATACCCTTCCGGTGAAACCAGGACGGAAGTCATCATGGCAAGAGAGCCGAAAGCTGAGGATACCATATCGCTCATCACATCGCCGTCATAATTCTTACATGCCCAAATGTAGCCGCCCTCCGACTTCATGACACGTGCCACCGCGTCGTCAATCAAGGTATAGAAATACTCAATGCCCGCGTCATCGAATTTTTCTTTGAATTCTTTCTCAAAGATCTCCTGAAAAATGTCTTTAAATGTATGGTCATATTTCTTGGATATCGTATCCTTTGTCGCAAACCAGAGATCTTGTTTCGTATCCAGCGCATAGCCAAAACAGCTCCTTGCGAAGCTTTCGATCGAACTATTGATATTGTGCATTCCCTGTATGATCCCCGGTCCGTCGAACTCATGGATTGTCTCCCGCATCTCGCTTCCGTCCGCCGCCGTGTATACAAGCTCAGCCTTTCCTGACGCGGGAATCTTCATTTCCACGCCCCTGTACACATCGCCGTAAGCATGCCTTGCTATCGTGATAGGCCTTTTCCAGTTCTTTACGCAGGGTTCAATTCCTTTCACCACGATCGGCGCACGGAAAACAGTCCCGTCAAGAATCGCGCGGATCGTGCCGTTCGGGCTTTTCCACATCTCTTTGAGTCCATACTCCGTCACTCTGGCAGCATTCGGAGTAATCGTAGCGCATTTTACGCCAACTTTATATTTCTTTACTGCGTTTGCTGCGTCCACGGTGACCTGGTCGTCCGTCTCATTTCTATATTCCAGCCCTAAATCATAATATTCTGTGTTGAGGTCAATGTAAGGAATAAGAAGATGGTCTTTAATCATCTT
>CAMNWW010000118.1 GCA_946566415.1 uncultured Lachnospiraceae bacterium
TTTTTAACAATAGTTCTTATAAATATTATAAATTGTTTATTAAAAAAAACAATATATGAATTGGTGTATACCCTATACGGGATTTAGATAACTAACAATAGTGAGAGTATGTTATAATTATCGCACAACACAATGCATTGTTTTGAAGTAAGCGAAAATTTAAAACGAGTTTACAGGAGGGTAAAATTATGGATGTAAAACAACCAGCAAGTGCATTATCGTCACCAAGATTTTGTAATATGGGCACTTTTATGAGAATGCCGAGACTTGATTCAGCGGAAGGTCTGGATTTCGCGATCGCGGGAGCGCCGTTTGACACAGCAAGTTCATTCCGTTCAGGCTCCCGTTTTGGTCCGGCTGCAATCCGCAGTATTTCCGCTATGATGAAACCGAACAATGTTATTCTTCAGGTCAATATCATGGACAGCTTAAAGGGCGGCGACCTGGGGGACTTCAATGTGACGCCGGGTTATATTCATCCGACCTATGACGCGATCGAGGCAGGGGTAACGGGGATTATCGAGAAAGGCGCGGTTCCGATCATTCTGGGCGGCGATCATTCTATCACTCTGGCAGAGCTTCGTGCAGTGGCGAAAAAGCACGGTCCCGTGGCTTTGGTTCATTTTGATTCCCACTCAGATTTATGCGACGAGGTATTCGGGCAGAAATACAATCATGGAACACCGTTCCGCCGTGCGCTGGAAGAGAATCTGATCGACGCGTCTCATTCAATCCAGGTAGGAATGCGCGGATCCCTCTATGATCCGAACGAGCATAAGATGGCGGCAGAACTGGGAATGAAGCTGATTCCGGCCCATAAGGTACGTGAGATGGGCATGGATGCTTTGATTCAGACAATCCTGGAAAGAGTCGGAGATACGCCTTGCTTCCTGACATTTGATATTGATTTTGTTGATCCGGCTTACGCGCCGGGCACCGGTACGCCGGAAGTGGGTGGATTTACCTCTTATGAGTCCCTGAATTTGGTAAGAAGTATTAAGGATCTGAATTTTATCGGGTTTGATATCGTAGAAGTCCTTCCGGCTTATGATTCCGGCGAGATCACCGCTTATCTTGCGGCGAATATCGTATTTGAATATCTTTCAATCCTTGCGGCCAAGAAAAAATAGAAGGAATCATTAGATACCTCGACTCATAAAAGGAGGGAAGAATGGATACAAATGTAAATAAAAAAACGGTATATGACAGTGATATGACATCGGCGGAATTAGATGATATCACGTTAGATTCAAGCTTGCGGATGAAGGGTATCCTTAGGTTGATTTTATGTTCGGCAATCGGTATTTTCGTATTTTTCTGCTCAGTGCCTTATAACGGGAAGTCAGAGATTGTATTCAGTATTGTCTATAATGGATTTGTAAATCTGTTTGGAGATGCAGTTTACTGGATACTGGCTGTAATCATCGGCGGGAACTTTGCATGCCATATTTATTTTAAATATATCAAAAAAGACGCGGAGTCTGCGTTTGCCGATGTTTACAAAAATGACAAGATCGTTCATACTGTGCTCTATGCGCTTGGATTCATATATGTGGTCTGCTATGCATTGTATGTGACGGCAGGAATGGAACTTCCGGAGATTATCGTAGGCGACGCGACAGGCGGGAACGTAATACCGCCTATCGTAAAAGGCGTGCTTGGGATCATTCTGGTGGGCGCGGTCTTTATGCCGTTCCTTCTGAATTACGGAATATTGGAGATTATCGGGGCAATCCTTGAGCCGGTCATGCGTCCTCTTTTCAAGGTTCCTGGAAAAGCGGCCCTGGATGCGACCTCATCGTTTGTAAGCTCTTCGTCTCTGGGCGTTCTGATCACGAACCGTCTGTGGAAGAAGGGTGTATATACAGAAAAAGAAATGGTTGCGATTATGACTGGATTTTCTGCGGTCAGTATTGGCTTTGCGTATCTGGTTATCACAACGGCAGGCGTAGGAGATCAGTGGGTGAAGATCTATGCGGTCAGTTTTGTGATGGTGTTCCTTCTTGAAATAATTATGGTACGTATCCCGCCGATTTCCCGTAAGAAAAATGTTTTCTACAACGGCAGGGAGCAGACGGAGGAAGACCTGAAGGGCGAGGCGAAGTACAGCGCACAGACGATCCCGCGGGGCATTCAGCGTGCAGTAAAGCGCGGCGCTATCGCGCGCGGCGTGGTGCCGGATGTAACGGCGAGTTTAAAGGACAGTATACTGGTACTTCCGCAGGTCCTCACGATGCTCTCCGCAGTCGGCGTATCAGCTATGATTCTTGCAGAATATACACCGGTCTTTAAATGGATCGGTTACATATTCCAGCCGATTTTGATGCTCTGCCAGGTGCCCGACGCAGCGGCGATCGCGCCGTCCATGCCGGTAGGTATCGCGGAAATGTTCCTCCCGGTACTTGTCATGAACGGAACGGCGGCGACAGTAACGATCGGGGAGGCGGCGAGGATTTTTGTATGCCTCGTGTCTATGGTGCAGATTATTTTCTTCTCAGAGACGGCTACGGTTATGATGGCGACGAAGTCCCCGATCAAGTTCTGGGAAATCGTGGTATGTTTCTTTGAGAGAACGATTATCGCCATCCCGCTTTCGGCAGTTGCGATCCACCTATTGTTCTGATCATGAACGGTCCTGGCCTTCCCGGCATATAGTAAAGTTAGAAAAAGGGAATTTCCGGGAAGGCGGGGAAGCGTTTGTGCAGAAGGAAAGGTCAGAATCTCCCTGAGATGGCGCCCGGCAGTTACAGGCTGAAATATGACTTAAGTGTGCGTGAAGGAGCCGGGCTGAACCATCGGAAACGGGAGTGCGGATGGAAATTAAACGGAATGCTGCCGGCAGGCACGAAAGCCGGCGTCCGGGAAGTAAAAAAGCTTAGTGCCTCTGTCTGGGGAAGAATACAGGAAGGGTGGATATGTATGTATATGAGCGGGACCCCGTATGTAGAACCAGAAGATGAAGAGAGGGCATAGGAGCAGACGCTTAAAACATTCTTTAGCCAGTATATTGACACGTTCATATTCGACGTGGTTAAAAAAGAACGTGTCAATACACTGGAATGGAAAGAGATTATAACAAGATATCTTTGTAAAGATGAATCAATTCTTTTTCCAATTTTACAAATTGTGGAATATATTCTGTCAAAATACGATTTACTAATATCTTGGCTGCGTTTCCGTCATAAATGTGCGCTGTGTCGTTTCGCTCCTTTAACATGTTCAGCCAGATATCCCCGTCAAAGAAAGGGTAAACGGCATAAGCCTCCTTTATGACACTTCTTGGAGAACCCGTCGCTGAGCTTTGGCTACCCTCATAGGTCAATAGTTCTTTCAGTACCTTCCATCCTAATTCAAATTGAATAGAGAATTTATCAATGATGCCACTGATAATGAATTCGTTATCTAATTGTTCTTTATCAGCCTGCTCAAGCACACGTAGATTAGAAACATAGTTATCAAATTTCTTCATATAAAACGATTCCCTCCGTTTTAATTGATTCCAGTAACTCTTCCTGTACATTTTTGTCTAAATCGACAATATCATACTTTAGTGGCGTTGAAGTTTCCTCTTCTACATCTAGGGAAAAAAGAGAAATATCTCCCCCGGATACAGCCAAATCAATGTCACTGGCACGTTTATGGCTTCCTCTGGCTCTGGAACCGAACAGAATCACTTTTTTTACATGGTATCTTTTCGCCAGGTTACGTATCTCCTCTATAACAATTTCTTTAATTCCTGTTTGACCTATCATACGCTTCACTATCCTTAACAACGATTCCCTTTTCGTGCAACTATTCTAATAAGTTGATTCTACCATAGATTTGCAAGAAAATCATCTATAAGGAACGATTCTTTTCTATCTCTGCCATCTTTAATGCACGTACATGCAGAGGAAGACCGAACAGGGTAATGAATCCGCTCGCGTCGTGATGGTCGTATAAATCACCTGTTGTGAAGCTTGCAAGAGACTCACTGTACAGAGAGTATGGAGAGGAAGTTCCGGCTTTGATGATATTGCCCTTGTAAAGTTTGAATTTAACTTCTCCTGTTACATATTCCTGGGTGGACTCTACAAACGCCTGGATTGCCTCGCGCAGCGGTGTGAACCATTTTCCCTCATAGACGATCTGCGCCAGCTTGTTGCCCATATCTTTTTTCACTTCCATGGTAGCGCGGTCAAGAATCAGTTCTTCCAATTGGTCGTGCGCTTCCATTAAAATGGTTCCGCCCGGAGTTTCATAGATCCCACGGGACTTCATGCCGACCACACGGTTTTCCACAATGTCTACGATGCCGATACCATGTTTTCCGCCCAGTTCATTCAATTTGCGGATAATATCAGAAACCTTCATAGCCTCGCCGTTGATGGTCTTCGGCACGCCTTTTTCAAATGTCATAGTCACATATTCCGCTTCGTCGGGAGCTTCCTCCGGAGTGACGGAAAGTGTAAGCAGATGCTTGTAGTCCGGCTCAAGAGTGGGATCCTCTAATTCCAGCCCTTCATGGCTCATATGCCATAGATTGTGGTCGCGGCTGTAGCTCTGCGCGGTGCTGAACGGAAGCTCAAGGCCATGCTGTCTGCAGTACTCCATCTCATCCTCGCGGGACTGCATTTTCCACACGTCGGTCATACGCCAGGGAGCGATGATCTTAAGATCCGGCGCCAGAGCCTTGATGCCCAGCTCGAACCGTATCTGATCGTTGCCTTTTCCAGTAGCGCCGTGGCAGATCGCTGTGGCGCCCTCTTTTCTTGCTATTTCCACAAGTTTCGCAGCAATACCCGGCCGCGCCATGGACGTTCCCAGCAGATATTTGTGCTCGTATACAGCGCCCGCCTGTACGCAAGGTATGATATAGTTCTCACAGAAATCGTCAATAATGTCTTCAATATATAACTTAGAAGCGCCGGAGGCTTTCGCACGTGCTTCCAGATTCTCCAGCTCGTCTTTTTGCCCGCAGTCGATACAGCAGCAGATAACTTCATAATCAAAATTTTCCTTCAGCCACGGGATGATGGCGGTTGTGTCCAGTCCGCCGGAATAAGCTAAAATCACTTTCTCTTTCATTTGTATACGCCTCCTGAAAATATTATTTCTTCATAATCTAAAATGTTCAAATCCTGCCCTGTCCGGGCACAGGAGATACTATACATGAAAAGTTATAAATATGCAATACAAAAATGAAAAAAGGTTAAAAATCGTGAAAAAGATGAATTAATATGCACACATAGAGAGCGTATATGGGAAAAATTCATAAAAACAAAAAACGGTGATAACAGAGGTTGAATAAAATCTGATAAGAATGTATAATTATGCAAATACAGTAAAAAAGTAACAGGATAATGCTTTACTTTATAGAACTTTTGGAGTATAGTATGTTTGATTTTGCCTGCAAAATGAGGGATAAAGACCGCAGGAAGCAGGAGGCGTCAGAAAAGACTGAAGGAGGAGCTTTATGATAAAAGCAGGGATTATCGGATCGACCGGATATGCAGGAGGAGAGCTTGTCAGGATTTTGGCGGGGCATAAAGATGTAGAGATCTGCTGGTTTGGGTCCAGAAGTTATATTGACAGGCAGTATGCGGATGTATACAGGAATATGTTCCGTATTGTGGACGCGGAATGTATGGACGATAATATGGAAGAGCTTGCCGGACAGGTGGATGTGATTTTTACTGCTACGCCGCAGGGATTTTGCGCTTCCTTATTAAATGAAGAAATATTGTCCAAGGTTAAGGTGATCGACTTAAGTGCGGATTTTAGGATAAAGGATGTGGGTGTCTATGAAAAATGGTATGGGATAGAACACAAAAGTCCGCAATTCATTAAAGAAGCAGTATACGGACTGTGCGAGATCAACCGGGAAGATATCAGGCATGCAAGGCTCATCGCCAATCCGGGATGCTATACCACCTGCTCGATTTTGACGGCGTATCCGCTGGCAAAGGAAGGGCTGATTGATATGGACACGCTGATTATTGACGCAAAGTCGGGCGCTTCCGGTGCAGGCAGAGGCGCGAAGCTGCCGAATTTGTTCTGTGAGGTCAATGAGAATATAAAAGCGTATGGTGTGACGAGCCACCGGCATACGCCGGAGATTGAAGAACAGCTTTCTTATGCATCCGGCAAAACAGTGACGCTTAATTTTACACCGCATCTGGTTCCGATGAACAGAGGAATCCTCTCGACAGAGTATGCAAAGCTTACAAAGGATGTTTCCTGGGATGAAGTGAAGGCGGTTTATGACGCATATTATGGAAAGGAAGCTTTCATCCGGGTTCTGGACCGCGGCGTTTACCCGGAAACAAAATGGGTAGAAGGAAGTAATTATGTAGATATCGGATTTGAGATCGACACGAGGACCGGAAGGATTATAATGATGGGCGCTATTGATAACCTGGTGAAAGGGGCGGCCGGGCAGGCGGTACAGAATATGAACCTGGCGTTTTCTCTCCCGGAGACAAGAGGACTTGACCTGGTCCCGATGTTCCCGTAGCGTTTGTCGGAAAAATTCAGAATATGCAGGATGCAGGAAGGAAACGAATATGGAAATAAAGATTCGTGCAATGACGATCAAGGATTACGACGATGTTTATCGTCTCTGGATGAAAATCCAGGGATTCGGGATTCGGAGTATCGATGATTCCCGCGAAGGTGTGGAGCGTTTTATCAGAAGGAATCCGTCGACCAGTGTTGTGGCGGAGACGGACGGCAAGATTGTGGGAGGGATCCTCTGCGGGCATGACGGCAGGAGAGGCTG
>CAMNWW010000119.1 GCA_946566415.1 uncultured Lachnospiraceae bacterium
CGGGAAAAGTCTTGGATGGGTATAGCGGGAAAATGAAGAAATGAGGTGATAGTATGAACCAGCCAAAGGGAGCGCAGAGTATCTCATTTGGAGTAAGCCCTTACCTGCTGGAAAGCGGTTCAGTAGTTGGGAAAAAGGAGAGCGAAGGACCGCTGGGAAGTATGTTCGATATGGTATCGGAGGATGACCTTTTCGGGGAAGATACTTGGGAGGCGGCGGAAGGGACTATGCAGAAAATGGCGTGTATGACGGCGCTTAAGAAAGCAGGCGTTCAGACGGAAAAAGTCCGTTTTCTGTTCGGCGGCGATCTGCTCAGGCAGGGAATTGCCACATCGATGGGGGTAGAGGCTTTGCAGATACCGATGTTCGGGCTGTTCGGGGCCTGCTCTACATCCGGGGAGGCGTTGGCTCTGGCCGCTATGTCAATAGCGGCGGATTATGGGGAATATATGCTCGCTGTGACCTCAAGCCATTTTGGAAGCGCGGAAAAGGAATTCCGTTTCCCATTGGGTTATGCGAATCAAAGACCGTTGTCGTCCACATGGACGGTAACCGGAAGCGGCGCGTTTCTGGTGGGAAAGGAGAAAAGCCACGTACGGATCAGCGGGGTAACGATTGGGAAGATCGTGGACTACGGACTGAAAGATTCACAGAACATGGGGGCGTGTATGGCTCCGGCGGCGTGCGATACGATCATACAAAATCTGAAGGATTTCGGAAGAAAGGAAGAAGACTATGACCGGATCATAACCGGGGACTTAGGGTATGTAGGTCAGTCGATACTTTTCGATCTGGTGCGCAAAAAAGGAAAGGATATCAAACCGAATCATATGGACTGTGGAATTTTGATCTTTGACCAGAAAACACAGAATACCAATTCCGGAGGCAGCGGGTGCGGCTGCGCGGCGACGACGCTTTCGGCCTATATCCTGCCGAAGGTGGCTTCTGGGGAGTGGAAGCGGATATTGTTTGTGCCGACAGGCGCTCTAATGTCCACAGTAAGTTTCAATGAAGGAGAAAGCGTGCCGGGAATCGCACATGCGATCGTCCTGGAACACTGTTAGGAAAAGAAGGATTATAAGGAGAATAAAAAGTATGAATTATATCAATGCATTTTGGGTGGGCGGACTCATCTGTGCTTTGGCACAGGCGCTCCTGGAGAGGACGAAACTGATGCCGGGAAGAGTGATGGTATTGTTGGTAGTGACAGGATGCATCCTGGGATTCGCACATATTTTTCAACCTCTTCAGGATTATGCCGGAGCCGGGGTAAGCGTGCCGCTATTAGGTTTCGGAAACACACTGTGGAAAGGCGTAAAGGAAGCGGTAGACCAGAACGGATTTATCGGTATTTTTATGGGTGGTTTCAAGGCAAGCGCAGTAGGCATCAGCGCGGCGCTGATCTTCGGATATCTGGCGTCCCTGGTATTTGAGCCGAAGATGAAAAAATAGATGTTACTATTCACAGTCGATATGGATCTGCAGGCAGACTCGTCATGCTTGCATGTAAGAGAATGTCTGCAGATCCATATCAGGCCTGCGAAGCAGGAACTCTGCCCACATAAGCAGTCTTAGCTCCGTAAGGAGCGAGACTGGAGCCTCAAAGAGGCGACGAGTGCGCATGTGGGCAGAGTGGCTGTGAATAGTAACCTCGCATAAGGACTGATCAGGAGGGCATCTGACGAATGGCGCGGGTGTTGAACTTAACATACGCGATCAAGAATAGATATGGTTATTGTGTTCTTACGGAAAGGATGATACAATCAAAAAAGGAATGCTTCAAAGGGAGGACACAAACATGCTTTTAACAACATTGTGTTATATCGAAAATCAAGATTCCTATCTTATGCTTCACCGTGTGAAGAAAAAAAAGGATGTTAACCAGGATAAGTGGATCGGCGTAGGCGGTAAGTTTGAGCCGGGAGAAAGCCCGGAAGAATGTCTATTAAGGGAAGTCAGGGAGGAAACCGGGCTTGTTCTTACATCCTATCGTCTGCGCGGCCTGCTTACTTTTCTGAGCGAGGGATGGGAATCGGAGTACATATTCTTGTATACGGCAGACGACTATGAAGGGGAAGTCGGCGAATGCGCGGAGGGGACGCTTAAATGGGTGAAGAAAGAAGAAATATCCTCTCTGAACCTCTGGCAAGGGGACAAGCTATTTTTCCGCTTGTTAAATGAGGACGCGCCGTTCTTTTCATTGAAACTAAGTTATGTGGGAGATGAACTAAAGGAAGCAGTCCTGGACGGGAAAAGGATTGCCGGAGATACACAGTAAGGAGGAATGCTATGGATTATGTGAATATTGTGATTCCCTTTGTCGGGGGACTCGGCATGTTTATTTACGGGATGCAGATCATGGCGCAGGGATTGGAAAATGCCGCAGGAAGCAGGATGAAGACCCTTCTGGAGGCGCTGACAAAGAATAAGTTTTTGGGCGTTATACTGGGTGCGGTCATCACCGCAGTGATACAGAGTTCTTCTGCGACGACCGTCATGGTGGTCGGCTTCGTAAACGCGGGTATCATGAACCTGACGCAGGCAATGGGCGTCATAATGGGCGCCAATGTAGGTACGACGGTCACCGGCTGGCTGGTGTCCAGTGTGGAGTGGGCAAAATTTTTAAGCCCTTCGACTCTTGCCCCGATCGCGGTAATGCTGGGAGTTATCATCATGTTGACCGGAAAGCGGCGTTCGACTAAGGATATCTCAAGTATCATCATCGGTTTTGGACTCTTGTTCGTGGGAATTACCACAATGTCGTCTGCGGTAGGACCGCTTAAAGACGTGGAGGAATTTTGCAATCTGTTTGTGAGCCTGGGACATAATCCGTTTCTCGGCATTGTCGCAGGAGCCGTGGTGACGGCGGTCATCCAGAGTTCATCGGCATCAGTGGGAATTCTGCAGAGCCTGGCGGCGTCCGGCCTGATTCCATTCAGCGCGGCGATCTATATCATTATGGGGCAGAATATCGGTACATGTGTGACCGCGATTCTTTCCAGTATGGGAGCAAAAAAGAATGCAAAGACGGCGGCTTTGATGCACTTGCTTTTCAATATTATCGGGACGGTGATATTTAGTGTGATAACGATCGTGTATCTTCAGACTTTCAACCCTGCCTGGGAACATATGGTCATCACCCAGACCCAGATCAGTTTGGTGCATACATTATTTAATATAGTGACAACCATCATACTGTTCCCGGCATCGAACCTCATTATCAAGCTGGCGAAAATCATCGGACGTGTGGAGGACGACGAACAGGATGAAGCGCAGGTGCTTCTGGACGACCGTATGCTGGGAACGCCGGGTATCGCTCTGCAGTCTACGATTTCTGAAATCGTCCGTATGGGGCATGTGGTTTCCGGTTCGCTTGAAACGGCAAAGAGAGTGCTTTTTAATCACAGTGAAGAGGATATCGCATTTCTAAAGGCGGAAGAGAATAAGGTGGATCAGCTCAGTGCGGGAATCACCGCGTACGCGATCAAGCTGTCGGCGCTCCAGATCAGCGAGAGGGAGCATCAGATGGTGTCTCACTGGCTCCAGGTCGTTTCTGACATGGAGAGGATCAGTGATTACTGTGAAAATATTTCCGAGTTTGCCGAGACGATCATTGAAAAGAAGATTACATTTTCAGAGGTCGGATCCGCACATTTAAAAGAAATGCTGGATGTATGCGCGGCAAGCTATTTTTACGCGCTGGAGGCGTTTGAATCAAAGGATATCGAGAGCGCGCTTAAGACCATTGAGAAGGAAACGGAAGCGGACGGGCTGGAGATTTCCCTTCGCGCCAAACATATCAAACGCCTGACGAATCAGGAATGCGATACGCAGGCGGGTATTGTATTTTTGGATACCCTTGTATGTCTGGAGCGTATTTCTGACCATGCGAGAAATATTGCGGAAGAAGTTCTGGAAGAAATGAGATAAAGTCGGGGAGGCGTAACTTATGAAGAAACATACGATTATTACTATCGGAAGACAATTCGGCAGCGGCGGACATGAGGTAGGGAAACGGCTGTCAGACAGGTTGGGAATCCCTCTTTACGACCGCAATTTGATACAGATGGCGGCCGGGAGGCTGGGAGTCAGTGAAGATCAGGCGGAAAAGGCGGACGAACGGCTTTGGGGAGATATTCAGGCGGCGTCTGAGGAGGCGGCCGATTACGCAGAATATATCAGGGCGATGAAGGAGGAAAAACCGCTCAGCGACAAGATTTTTGAAGCACAGTCGGAGATGATCCGTCAGATTGCAAGAAGGGAGCCGTGCATCATCGTTGGACGGTGCGCCGACTATATCCTGGAAAATGAATTTCCCTGTATCAATGCTTTTGTGTATGCGGAGATACGCGACCGGATTGCACGTATTATGCGTCTTTATAATCTGAATGAAGAGGAAGCCTGGGAGAAGATCCGGAAAGTGGATCGTGAGAGGAAGGCATATTATGAGATACATACCGGGAATTCCTGGGGAAGCATTGAGGCGCACCAGATGCTTTTTAATGTAAGTCTTTTGGATATGACAGATGTGGAGGATGTGCTGACGGCAATGTACAGAGCAAGACGGTAAGGAACCAGAACCGGGCCAAAGGCCCGGTTCCGTTTATGAATGTTTCTACAAATTTTGTGACAGGAGAAAGAGGCATGTCTATGAATGATGAATACAGAATCATGATTGTGGATGACGAACCGGATATTTTAGATTTGCTGGAAAAGGCTCTTAATATAGAAGGATACCGCCATATTGTGAAAATAGATAATGGAATTTCCGCCGTAGAATCCTGCAGAAAAAAACAGCCTGATATTATTATATTGGATGTTATGCTCCCGGATGTAGACGGATATGAGGTCTGCAGAAGAGTCCGTAAGTTTTCAACGAGTCCGATTCTGTTCCTTTCTTCCAAGAACGATGAACTAGATAAGATCCTTGGCCTGGCCGTCGGCGGAGACGATTATGTGGCAAAGCCGTTCAGCCCGAAGGAAATCGCTTATAGGGTAAAGGCACAGCTCCGCCGTGCTGAATATCAGCGGAATCCATCAAAGAGGATGTGTTTAAAAATTGGGGAACTTTCGATTGATCCGGAAGGCTGCTGTGTAATGAAATCCAATACCGCCATAGATTTAACGGCAAGAGAATTTGAAATATTGCAGTATTTAGCGGAAAATAAGGGGCGGGTGATCAGCCGCGAACGGTTATACGAAACGATCTGGGGTGAGGACAGTTTTGGATGCGACAACACAATGATGGTACACATCCGTCATCTGCGTGAAAAACTGGAAGACAATCCTGCGGCGCCAAAGTACATTATCACAATGAAAGGACTGGGCTATAAGATGGTGGATCCATATGAAAGATAATGCGAAAGTGAATCCATTCCTGCGAATATTTATTTTCGTGGTCGTCCTGGTTATAATGGCTGCCGCCGCCTCTGTCGGCTTGTTCTATTATATTTTCGGGATATCTGAGCCGGAGGGACTGAGTCCTGCCTCATGGCCCCAGACATTTACAGACAGTTTCTCGGTCTGGATGGAGAATGAGGACGGGAGGCTTATGATAGAAGATGTCGCGATCGACCGTCTGGATGAGTATGGGCTGTGGATTCAAGTCGTGGATGAAAATGGAAGAGAAGTTTTTTCGCACAACAAGCCTGCCGATCGTCCTACAAGTTATTCGGCATCCCAGATGGCGGCGCTTAGTACAAGCGCCTACGAGAATGGCGGCACTATTTTTGTCGGTATATTTGAGGAGGCCGGCGGGACATGGACCTACTTGGTCGGATTTCCCTACGCCATAGGAAAATATATGCTTTATTATAATAGTGAAAATGTGGGACGTCTTAGGCCAGTTTTTCGTATGGGGCTAGGCTTTTCGGCTATTTTTATCGTAATAATGGTGCTTGTATACGGTTTTTGGCTAACAAAGCATCTTGGAACAATCACGAGAGGAATCGGCAGCATATCACGCCGTTCTTATCAGCCGCTTTCGGAAAAAGGGATGTTCCGCGAAGTATACAAGGAGCTCAATAAAATGGATAGGGATATCCGCGGCAGCGATAAGCTGCAAAAGGACACTGACCGGACCAGGCGGGAGTGGATCGTTAATATCACACATGACTTGAAGACGCCGCTTTCTCCGGTCAAAGGATACGCGGAGCTGTTAACAGGCAATCCTGCGCTGGATAGAGATACCGTACAAGAGTATGGAAAAATCATTTTAAAAAACGCCGATCATGCCGAAAGGCTGATCAACGACTTGAAACTCACCTATCAGCTAGAATCAGGCGCGGCGCCGTACCGGCCGAAGAAAATCCCATTTATCCGCTGTCTGACATAAACGTTCATCGTTGTTTAACACGACCCTGCCTTTCGCGGCCGAACGATAGAATTTGAGAGCAGTGTGGAGGAAGTTACGGTTAACATTGATATTGAACTGTTCCGCCGCGCTGTTATAAACCTTATTGTCAATGCGCTTACGCACAATCCGCCGGAAACAAAAGTGACAGTGAGAATAGATACAGATACGCAAGGTAAAATAAAGGTCATTGTGAAGGATGACGGAAGAGGTATGGACGAGGAGGAGAAGTCGCGGCTGTTTGAACGATATTACAGAGGGACAAATACAAAAGAAAAACCAGAAGGCAGCGGTCTTGGACTCGCCATTGCAAAGCAGATCATAATGCTTCACGGCGGGGAAATTTTTGTGAAGAGCAGGCTGAATGAGGT
>CAMNWW010000120.1 GCA_946566415.1 uncultured Lachnospiraceae bacterium
AAGGAGAGATTCATGAGATCATCAAATATTGGAGGTCAGGCCGTCTTAGAAGGCGTCATGATGAAGAATAAGGACGCATATGCGGTGGCGGTCAGGAAGCCTGACGGAGAGATCGAGATTAAAACAGACACTCATAATAGTATCGTAGGGAAGTGGAAGGCTCTTACAAAGATTCCATTTGTGAGAGGTGTTTTCAACTTTGTCGATTCACTTGTCCTGGGTATGAAGACAATTAACTGGTCAGCCGGTTTTTTTGAGGAAGAAGAGGAAAAGGCTGCCCTTACGGCGGAAGAGACGGAAAAACAAAAGAAGAGAGACGATCTAATGATGGCTGCGACGATGGTGGTTTCCTTTGCGCTTGCAATCGGGATCTTCATGGTGCTGCCGTATTTCCTTTCGGATTTCCTGAAAAAGTGGGTTCCTTCCTATACTATACGGCTTATCGTGGAAGGAATCGTGAGGATCGCGATTTTTGTGGGATATGTTGCCGGAATTTCAATGATGGACGATATCAGGCGCCTGTACTGCTATCACGGTGCGGAGCACAAGTGTATCAACTGTATAGAGCACGGGCTTCCGCTTACTGTGGAGAACGTCAGAAAAAGTTCTAAGGAACATAAGCGGTGCGGGACCAGCTTCATGTTATTCGTGATGATTGTGGGTATTGTACTTTTATTTTTTGTACGTGTGAAAACTGTATGGATGAGAGTTGCCGTGCGTATCGCCCTGCTTCCAGTGATCGCCGGGATTTCCTATGAATTGATCAAATGGGCGGGAAACAGTGATAATCCTATTGTATGCATTCTGAGCAAGCCGGGATTATGGCTTCAGGGACTGACGACAAAGGAGCCGGACGACAGTATGATCGAGGTGGGCATTGCTTCCGTGGAGGCTGTGTTCGACTGGAAAGCGTACTTGAGAGAGAATTTTGGCTATCAGGATGCAGATAAAACCGTAGTAAAATCTATAAATGGATTCGCAGAAGGGGCGGGCGGCACAAAGTGACGTACCAACAAGCATATCGAAGGGTGTCGGAGGGACTGAAACAGCAGAATATCACAGACGCGTCAAGTGACGCATGGGTTCTTATGGAGTATATTACCGGGATGGACAGGGCGCGGTATTATGCAGACGGCGAAAAGGAGATGCCGCCAAAGGAAGAAAGCCGGTATATGGAGCTTGCGAAAAAGAGGGCGGAGAGGATTCCGGTGCAGCATCTGACCGGATTCCAGAACTTTATGGGGCTGGAATTCGCTGTCAATGAGACAGTACTTGTGCCTCGCCAGGAAACAGAAATTCTGGTGGAGGAAGTGCAAAAGACCGTAGAGCCGGGAATGCAGGTATTAGATATCTGTACCGGGTCGGGATGTATTGCGATTAGCCTTAAGGTACTATGTCCCCAGATTACAGTGACAGCCTCAGACTTCTCGAAGGAAGCGCTTCAGACGGCAAAAGGGAATGCCAGGGTTCTGGGAGCAGACGTGGCATTTTTTCAAAGCGATATGTTTAGCGGGATTGAGGGTATATTTGATGTGATTGTTTCCAACCCTCCTTATATCCCATCAAAAGTAATAGAAGACCTTGAGGAGGAAGTACGGTTTCACGATCCGCGTTCAGCTCTTGACGGCGGCGTGGACGGACTGCATTTTTACCGGATACTGGCATCGGAAGCGCCCCGGTATCTGGCGGAGGGAGGAAAAATCTATATGGAAATCGGGCACGACCAGGGAGAAGCGGTACGGGCTCTCCTCCACAGAGCGGGATTTCGGGAGATTTCCGTCCAGAAGGACCTGGCGGGGCTTGACCGGGTTATATCCGGTGTTTACAATAGGCGTGATATGTTGAAAAGGATAGAATAATAAGGAGGAACGAGAAATGTTTGATAGATTAGAGGATCTGCTGATCCGTTATGAGGAGATCATGGGGGAACTTGAGGAACCTGACGTGGTGAACGACCAGGAGCGTTTCCGTAGGCTCATGAAAGAGCAGAATGATTTGATTCCGATTATTGAAGCATATAAAGAATATAAGAATTGTAAGCAGAACATAGAAGACGGCCTGTCTCTTTTGGAAGAGGAAAGCGACGAGGAGATGAAAGAGCTTGCCAAGGAAGAGATCAATGATTCCAAGCGGCGTATCGAGGAACTGGAGCTGGAACTTAAGATTCTTCTGCTTCCCAAGGACCCGAACGATGACAAGAACGTAATCGTGGAGATCCGCGCCGGGGCGGGCGGGGACGAGGCGGCGTTGTTTGCCGCTGAGATCTATCGTATGTATGTTCACTATGCGGACAGCAGACATTGGAAAACGGAGATGATCTCCCTGAATGAAAACGGGATCGGCGGTTTTAAGGAAGTCGTGTTTATGCTAAACGGCCAGGGAGCGTATTCACGTATGAAATATGAGAGCGGGGTGCACCGTGTCCAGCGTGTGCCTGAGACGGAGAGCGGGGGACGAATCCATACCTCTACCGTCACTGTGGCAGTGATGCCTGAGGCGGAGGAGGTGGATGTTGTGATCGACGAGAAGGACATCCGGATCGATGTTATGAGGGCTTCGGGAAACGGCGGGCAGTGTGTTAATACGACGGACTCGGCGGTACGTCTGACCCATTACCCGACAGGGATCGTGATTTACAGCCAGACAGAAAAATCGCAGCTTCAGAACAGGGAAAAAGCGTTCCGGCTCCTGCGTTCAAAGCTGTATGAGTTGGAGCTGGAAAAGCAGCAGGCTTCGGAAGCAGAGGCAAGGCGCAGTCAGATCGGGACAGGCGACCGTTCTGAAAAGATCCGTACCTATAACTTCCCGCAGGGACGTGTGACGGACCATAGGATTAAATTGACGCTCCATAAGCTCAGCGGAACGCTTAACGGCGATCTGGACGAGATCATAGACAGCTTGATCGCGGCGGACCAGACTGCGAAGCTGGCTAAGATGAATGAGGAATAGAAGAACGGCTTTTTGAAGGAGCGGTCGGGAGAGGATATTGAGAGGAAAAGAGTATGTGGGAGAAACTGAAGAAACTTTTTGCATATTATGGACCATATAAATTTCTGTTTTTCAGCGATTTGTTTTTTGCGGTCATAGGAGCAGCGGTAACGCTTGTCATACCGCTTGTTGTCCGTTATATCACGAATGAAGTTGTATATTTTGAGACAGACGCGGCAGGCCACGCCATATTGATGCTTGGCACGCTCTTGGTGATTTTGGTATTGGTGGAATTTGGATGTAATTACTATATTGCATACTTTGGGCATATAATGGGAGCTAAGATGGAAGCGGACATGAGAAGCGATATTTTTGGGCATTACCAGAAACTTACCTTTGCTTTTTATGACAACCAGAAGGTGGGACATCTTCTGTCGCGGATTACCAATGACCTGTTCGATATCAGCGAACTTCTCCACCATGGACCGGAGGATGTGCTGATTTCTATCATCAAGATCGTGGGTTCCTTCGCTATTTTGATCAGGGTCAACACAAAGCTTACGCTGGTGGCTTTTGCGTTTGTTCCGGTCATGGTCGTATATGCTGTTTACTATAATATTAAGATGAAAAGGGCTTTTGCCCAGAACCGCGCCAGGATCGCGGATATCAACAGCCAGATTGAGGACAGCCTTTCCGGCATCCGGGTGGTGAAGTCTTTTGCAAATGAGCAGGAAGAATTAAAAAAGTTCAATGTTGGGAATAATAATTTTGTAAAAGCGAAAAAGAACAGTTACCGTTATATGGGAATGTACCATTCCGGGCTCAATGCGCTGACAACTTTGGTGACAGTGGGAGTGCTTGTCGCAGGCGGAAATTTCCTGACGCGCGGCGAGGTCAATGTCTCGGATCTGATTACATTCCTGCTCTATATTAATAATTTTACAGAACCGGTCAAAAAGCTGGTAAATTCAGCGGAGATGTTTCAGAACGGTTACACCGGATTTGAACGTTTTCTGGAGATACTTTCTATAGCGCCGGATATCTCGGATAAGCCGGATGCGGTCGCTGTGGATTCGCTGAAAGGGGAAATTGAATTTCGTAACGTCTCTTTCCACTATGAAGACAATCAGGAAAGGGTGCTGAACCATATTAATCTAAAAGTGCGGGCGGGAGAGTATATGGCGCTTGTGGGTTCCTCTGGAGTTGGAAAGACGACTCTTTGCAGCCTGATTCCCAGGTTTTATGAGGTTTCAGAAGGCGCTGTTTTGATTGATGGGATGGACATCCGGGATATGAAGTTGGATGACTTGAGAAATAATATCGGTATCGTACAGCAGGACGTATATTTGTTTGCAGGAACAATTATGGACAATATCCGATATGGGAAACCAGGGGCGTCGGACGAGGAAGTGATCCGTGCGGCGCGGCGCGCTAACGCGCATGAATTTATCATGGGATTTCCGGATGGATATGATACGGATATCGGACAGCGGGGAGTAAAGCTTTCCGGCGGGCAGAAACAGAGGCTTTCAATCGCCAGAGTGTTCCTTAAGAATCCGCCGATCCTCATTTTTGACGAGGCGACTTCAGCTTTGGATAACGAGAGCGAGAAAGTGGTGCAAAAGTCCCTTGAGGGCCTGGCGAAGAACCGGACGACTTTTGTTATCGCACACAGGCTCACAACGATCCGCAATGCAGGAAGAATCTTAGTACTTACGGAAGACGGGGTTGCGGAAGAAGGGACCCATGAGGAACTTCTGGCAAAAAAAGGGGTATATGAATCTTTGTATCATATGCATTTTCAAAATTAATATGAGGGAAATAAATTGCAGGTCACAGAATATTGCCATCAGTTTTTGAGAAACTATATCAGGGAAGGAGACCTCTGCGTAGATGCCACGGCAGGGAATGGAGGGGATACCGAGTTCCTATGCCGAATGGTAGGAAAAAGCGGCAAAGTATATGCATTTGATATCCAGAAAGCGGCAATTGACCGCACGTCTGATCGTTTGAAAACCAGTGGCCTTTTGGACAGGCTGATTCTGATACGGGACAGTCATGAAAAGATGGCGGAGTATGTCAGGGGATATGCAGCGGCGGTCATGTTTAATCTGGGTTATCTTCCCGGCACAGACCATAGTATCGCTACAAAACCAGATACTACTCTAAGAGCGGTGGAAACGGGGCTTAGTTTGCTTCAAAAAAGCGGTGTTATGAGTCTTTGTATTTACAGCGGTGGCGATACTGGCTATTCGGAGAAGAAAGCTTTACTCGAATATCTCAGGGATTTGGACCAAAGGAAATGGCTTGTAATTGTAAGCGAGTATTATAACCGAAAGAATGACCCGCCGGTTCCAGTATTTATTATCCGTCTAAAATAACAGAAGAGAATTGAAAATGAGAAAAGAAGGTAGGATATGGCAGAGATAGACGACATAGCAAAGATAGAATTTAAGAGGCCGCAGCTTACGGACCAGGAGCTGATTACATCGTATTTCCATAGATTCCCCAGCCGAAGCTGCGACCGGACGTTTGCCAATGTATTTCTGTGGGCAAGGCATTACCATGTGGAATTTGCCCAATATAGGGACGTGATTTTGTTTCGGGATAACAGCGCCGGAATCGGCTATGCGTTTCCGGTAGGAGAGGACGCGGCTGTGAAGGAAGCGGTTTCGGAGCTGGTATGCTATTCCGAAAGGATTGGACAGCCTTTTGTGATGTATGGAATCACCAAAGAAAATTTTGCCAAGCTGGAGAATTGGTTTCCCGGCAAATTTGTGATAGAGTATGACAGGGATGCGGCGGATTACGTGTATGAGGCGGAGAAACTGGCGGCTTTGTCAGGAAAGAAGCTTCACAGTAAGAGAAACCATATTAATAAATTTAAGGCGGAACATGAAGGAAACTGGAGTTATGAGACTCTTACAGAGGACAATCTGGAAGAATGTTTTCAGATGGCGCTTAAGTGGCGGAATCAGAATGGCTGTGACGACGACGAGGAAAAAAACGCAGAGATGTGCGTCACCTTAAATTCGCTCCGTCTTTTTAAGGAGTTGAATCTAAAAGGCGGATTTTTGCGGGTGGACGGTCAGATCGCAGCGTTTACTTTGGGTGAAGCAATCAATGAAGACACCTTTGTGGTGCATATAGAAAAGGCGTTTGCAGATGTAGAAGGAGCGTACACTGTCATTAACCAGCAGTTTGTGGAGCATGAAGCGCTGGGCAAATATAAGTATGTGAACCGTGAAGACGATGTAGGAATCGAAGGGCTGAGAAAAGCGAAACTTTCTTATAAGCCGGAGTTCCTGGTCGAAAAGGGAATCGTAAGACTGGCAGAAGGAAATAATAATTCATAAAGAGGAAGGAGCAGCAAAGAGTATGATTTCAAAGAAGATGGAGGGCATGGTGGCGAACAGTTCCGCTATCCGCGCCATGTTTGAAGAGGGTAACCGCATGGCAAAGCTTTATGGGGCGGAAAATGTATATGATTTCAGCTTGGGCAACCCTAATGTGGCGGCGCCGGAGGCTGTTAAAAGGGCGATTCTTGAATTAGTAAATGAAGAGGATTCTCTTGTACTCCATGGATACACGAACAGCAATGCAGGATATGAGGACGTGCGCCAGAAAGTGGCGGATTCCCTGAACGCCCGCTTCAATACCGCGTTTTCAGCAAAGAATATTACGATGACCGTCGGAGCGGCGGGCGGGCTTAACGTTATCTTGAAGACTCTGCTGAATCCTGGAGATGAGGTGATCGTTTTCGCCCCCTATTTTGGAGAGTACAG
>CAMNWW010000121.1 GCA_946566415.1 uncultured Lachnospiraceae bacterium
AAATACAGTGCATTTTTCAGTTTTGTGTGCTATACTGTTACCATTCACAGACGATATGGAGGAGTATCTATGCTCATCTTTTCACTCGACACAAAAAAATGTATGAACGCCCTTTTACTTGGCGCCGCATTTGATTCTTTTTTCTTTATCGAAGGGGAAATCACGACCTTCAACACATTCCAGATCGACGGCAGGCTGAAAAAGGAGTTCTTCCGTCAGACTACGGACGAAGACGCTCCCGCCCCTGACCGCGAGTACGCTCTATGGAAAGAACAGCGTGAATTCTGCTTTTCCATTATCCGGGGAAAACGTGCGCCCCTAAGTTTTAAGTTCATCCTGTCGCTTTCTTCCCCCAACATCTCGCGGATGCTTAAGCAGAACAAACTGGATTTTTCACCTTCTGATGTGCAGGGCCTTTACCTGAACTTCCGGTATGACGGAACCCACCTTACCTGTACGACCGGCACTTCCATGAACCTGTTCACCTTGGACAAATCCCTGGACGAAGCGTGGGATAAGATGGCGCAGCGTATTTTTGCAAAACAAGAAATTCCTTTTGATATCATGTAAATACTGAAAAAGGGACGGTTCCTTTTTTTCAGAACCGTCCCTTTCCCCGTGCTCTCTAAATTTATTTCAACCGTACAGTTGGAATTTATTTCGTAAGCAACAGCATAATATCGTTGCTGCGTTTTACAAATGCCGTCATCTCTTCCGGAGACAACGGCTTGTGCGCCAGCATCGCAAGATCGAAAAGCTGATGGCAGATAATATCTGTGTTTTCCCCGTCCTTATGCTCCACCACATACTGCACAAGCGGATGGTTCGCATTCAGTATCAAAGTGGAATCTGTTCCAAACGCAGATGCATCCATGCCGCCCATACCGTACATTTTCATCATTTCCTGCATACGGCGGGACTGTTCGGACAAAGTGATCATCGACGCCATACTGTCGTCCTTCATCTTCTCTACCTTCACATCCAGCTTATCATTGCCCAGCGCCTTGCGGAATATCTCCATCAGGCTGTCCGTTTTCTCTTTGAAAGCTTCTTTCTCCTCCTCGGATACTTCCTCCTTGAACTGATCCGTCAGTTCTGCGTCGATCCGCTGGAAGCGGACATGCGGATTCTTCTGCTCAAGCTGCGTGATGAATGGAGAATCAATATTGTGCGTCAGGATAACGGCGTCCATTCCTTCTTTTTTAAACATATTGATATACTGGCTCTGCTGCTGCTCATCCGTCACATAGTAGATCGTGGTCTTAGTGTCCTCGGTCACGGTGTTCGCATCTTCGCCTTCGCCGTCCTTCTTCTCGTTCGGCTCCACGATCTCGCCGCCGTTCTTCTCGATACATTCTTTTAAACTCATGTATTTGTGGTCAAGATTCTTGAAGAGGACGTAGTCCGTCATCTTGTCGCAGAACTTCTCGTCCTTTAAGCAGCCAAACTTGATAAACGGGCTGATATCGTCCCAATATTTCTCATAATTCTCTTTGTCCGTCTTGCACATGCCTGACAGCTTATCCGCCACTTTCTTGGAAATGTATTCCGAAATCTTCTGGACAAATCCGTCGTTCTGAAGCGCGCTCCGGGAAACATTCAGCGGCAGATCCGGACAATCAATCACACCCTTTAATACCATCAGATATTCCGGTATGACTTCCTTGATATTATCCGCGATAAATACCTGGTTATTGTAAAGCTTGATTGTACCTTCGATAGAGTCGTACTCTGTGTTGATCCTCGGGAAATAGAGGATTCCTTTCAGGTTGAACGGATAATCCATGTTCAGATGGATCCAGAACAGAGGCTCTTTATAATCCATAAATACCTTGCGGTAAAATTCAATATACTCGTCCTTCGTGCACTCATTCGGATGCTTTGTCCAGAGCGGCTTAGTATCGCTGATGGATACCGGACGCTTTACGATCTTAACCTTATCGGATGCAGGAGAAACCTCGACCATCTCTTTCTCGCCGTTTTCATTCTCCTTCTCTTCCATCTTCGCGTCTTCATGGATATGCTCGACGACTTCGTCTGTGTCGAGAAGATCTTCTTCCGGAATCGTCTCATATTCCGTCTCTGCATTCTCCTTGGAAAGGAAGATCTCTACCGGTATAAATGAACAGTACTTGCCAAGAACTTCCCGCATACGGTATTCATTTGCAAACTCTACACTGTCTTCATTCAGACATAAAGTGATCTCTGTACCGACCGTCTCCTTATTTCCCTCTTCGATCTCATACTCTACGCCGCCTTCGCTTACCCAGTGTACGGGCTGTGCCCCTTCCTTATAAGAAAGGGAATCAATATGCACCTCGTCCGCCACCATGAACGCAGAATAGAACCCCAGCCCGAAGTGCCCGATCATATCGTCGTCCGTCGTCTTGTCCTTATATTTCTCCAAAAACTCTGTAGCGCCGGAGAACGCGATCTGCGTAATATACTCTTCCACCTCGTCCGCAGTCATTCCCAGACCATTGTCGATAAACTTTAAGGTCTTCTCTTCCGGATTCACGACAACCTCGATCTTCGCCTTATAGTCCTCCGGCATCTCATATTCGCCCATCATATCCAGTTTTTTCAGTTTCGTGATTGCGTCGCACCCATTGGAAACCATCTCGCGGGCAAAAATGTCGTGGTCTGAATACACCCACTTTTTAATAATCGGAAAAATATTTTCACTGCTGATCGAAAGACTGCCTTTCTTTGATGACATTCATATCACTCCTTCAAAATTATTTTCACGTCTATGGAATATCTTAATACCCGAAGCGGGAAATGTCAATAAAAAATTAGCACTCTTTTCAAGCGAGTGCTAATAATTTTATGAAGTATTTCTAAAAAGTTTGTAAAGTGTTAGTATTAAAACCACCGCCAATGACCCATTAAAAATCCGATTATATGAGAACGCGCCCAGCCGAGTTTTTCTATAAACAAAAAGATTGATTTATAAACCCATTTTAAGAAAAATAATTTTTTATACAAAGAATAAACATTGACTTTAGAGGGCATAACTCATATAATGAAATCGGATGGAAAGGAGGAAGGATATGCTCTGTCAGTTTTCGTTTCAGAATTTTAAGTCCTACAAGGGGGAAACAACTTTTGATTTTCAGGCCGTTGCTATTCCCGAATTCGCCGAGTCTCTGCTGACATATAAAGCGGAGAAAAGGGAGAACAAGGAAATAAAAGGAGTGCGTTTGCTCCCGGTTGGAGTTGTTTATGGACCAAATGGAGGCGGAAAATCAAATCTTCTTCGGGCGCTTTCCTGTCTGATCTCTACAGTTGTAAAGCCAATCCTTGATTTGGAGAAGACGCGCGAAAGCATAATCATTCTGCAAAAATCGGACTATGAACCGTTTTTGCTGGACGAAACATCCAGAGAGCAGCCCACTGAGTTTGAAATTTTCTTCTGTCAGGGTAAGAATGAATATCGCTATTATTTGGCTTTGTTAAATGAAGAGATTGTCTCCGAATCCCTGTATTGGAGAGCGATTGGGGGCAAGCGTACCGGTACCGTTTATGAGAGAGAGAATTCCAAAATTAAATTGGGATCAAGTATAAGTAAAGCAAATATTAATACGTCTGTCAATCCTAAGATGCCTTACTTATCATTTTTGGCGATTAATTATAACATACCTGTCATTTCCGAAGTACAAAGCTGGTTTGAATCCTGTGTTATTCGGAATTACGCTAACCCTGCGGTGGATCGCACGGTCATGTTTTCACAAAATGACTCTGTTAAGAATCGGATCATCCAGGCTTTGAATGATATGGGAATCGACCTTTCGGGTTATCGGTTCGATGATGAGGAAAAGCAGTTCTATACGCAGAGAACCGTGAACGGGAAAGTTTACGAACTAAAGTACACTGATGAATCGGACGGTACCAAGAAGCTAATCGCGGCATTACCGGTTCTTCTGCTTGCCTTGGAGGAAGGCCGTCTGGTAATCATTGACGAACTGGATGCGAAACTGCATCCGAAACTGCTCCGATATGTGATTTCCATGTTTAAAAACCCAAAGCTGAATACCAAGGGCGCGCAGCTTTTATTTACTTCACACGATATGTCGACCATGAAGAACACTGTATTTAGAAGGGATGAGATCTGGTTTGCAGCTGAGAATACAAATCATGAGAGTGAGATTTATTCTCTGTATGAGATTCGCCGTGAAGATAACGAGCGCGTGAATAGCACAGCCGCATATGATAAGCAATATATGGAAGGTAGGTACGGAGCTGATCCGTATCTGACCAATATGCTTTCGGGAGGCGATTGGATATGAGTTCAAAGCCTCCCAAAAAAAGCGATCTGAATAAAGGATGGATGAAAAAACGTCTTGATAGAAAAATCAAAATCCAGCCAGAGTATCATTTAATTGTTACGGAAGGGACGGATACAGAGCCACAGTATTTTCAAGCGATAAAGAATATTGTCAATCAGCAATATCGCGGAAAAATCCAACTTGATATTTATGGTGAAGGGGATAATACACTTAGCTTATTTGAGAAAACCAAAAAACGTGTAGATGAGAATCCAAACGGATATAAGCATGTTTGGGTGGTTTATGATACGGATGATTTCCCTGCAGATCACATTAATCGTACCGCAGAATTATGTGTCCAGAACACAACGGATGAGACACAGTACCATGCGGTATGGTCAAACCAGTGCATAGAGCTCTGGTTCCTTCTGCATTTCAGTTATTTCCACTCGGATATCCATCGAAAAAAATATTGGTCCAAATTGACTGATCGGCTGGAAAGTATTGGAAAAGGCGAATATTCCAAAGGACGGGAGGATATGTATAACATTCTCAGACCATACATTGATCAAGCGATTCGGTACGCGAAAAAGCTGGATAACACAAACGCGGGAAAATCTCCGGCAAATTCTGCGCCGGGCACAAAGGTGTATGAACTGATCGAAAAATTAAGACCATATCTGTAACGTGCAGGAATCCGATTGGACGAGATGAGACCGCTAACCTGTTTTGTTTTTGTACTCATTCTCTTCCTTCTTTCTGGGAACTGCAGCAAAAAGGCGGAGCTTCTCGCCAGGGTGTATGACTACGTTGAGCATAAATTCCAGAAAGGTTTTACGCTTTTAACACTCGGCTAGTCTGATAGGTACAGTTTCGTCCCGGTTGGGTTTAATATGCTTTCTTCCGCCGCAAAAAGCAACCGTTACCAGAAAATGGCTGCTGATATTGACCGCCGTTCCAATGGTTACAAAGCCAGGAAGGAAAGCCTGATGGCAAAAACAGACACAGCCATTCTGCTGGTCAAACGAACCCTAAATGCAGGCATCCGGGCAGATTATATCCTCATGGACACATGGTTTACCACGGAACCCATGATCAGGTCGATTCTTGCAGAAGGACTGGACGTTATTGGCATGGTGAAGCAGCTCAAACAGCGGTACCGTTATAAGGGCGGCCTGTATACCTTGCCGGAATTGTTAAGTACAGACTGCAGCTTATCAAACGCTGAAATCGTACGCAAATACGGGAACAGATGGTCCATTGAATGTTTTTTCAAAGCATCAAAATCTTTTATGAAACTCGGAACTGAATTTCAGGACCGTAGTTTTGATGCCATGGTAAGCCACACCACGATTGTATTCACCAGATATATTCTTCTGGAGTGGATACGCCGTAACCAAAATGACCAAAAGACATATGGCGAATTATTTTTCATGTTCTGTGACGATATACAGGACATGGATCTGAGCAATGCGTTACAGGGACTCATGTCTCTGTGAGTTATATACAATTCTATATTTCCCCACCCAGATAGGTTACAGATATCTGTCTGTGAATTCTTTCAAACCTCCAACACTGATATCCTGGCCATAGTCTTCCTCTGCCATTCTAATCAATACTGTTTTGCAACCGGCATTCTTTCCGGCTATGATATCATTTTCTCCGTCTCCGACCATATAGCTTTTATCCAAATCAATATTAAAATCTTCGGCCGCTTTCAATAACATCCCTGGCTTGGGTTTCCGGCATTCGCAGTCGAACTTCAATTCGGGTACTTCGCCTTCATACCCTTTATGTGGGTGATGAGGGCAATAATACAGTCCGTCAATGTAAGCGCCCTCGCGCCCAAGCAAGGTTTCCATCTTATTATGGATTTCCTCTAACTGTCCCAATGTCACTTCTCCCCTGGCAATGACCGGTTGATTCGTTACAACGATGACAAGATATCCTGATTCGTTTATTTTCTTGATCGCGTCAGAGGCTCCTGGAATCAACTCAAAATCATCTATATTTCTCAGGAAGCCTTTGTAAATGTTAATCGTACCGTCGCGGTCCAAAAATACCGCTTTTTGTTTATTGGCAAGATTTTTCGCCGCCACGCGCCCCGCCTTAAAATCAGCTTCGACCTGGAAGAACCTTTCCGGCGTCCCCATATCCTTCACATATTCCGGAGAATCATAGCAGAACATTTTCCCTGTTCCAGCAAGCGGCTTAAGGATCTGGCGGTCAAGGTCGACTTTCCTAGTTTTTCCCGTAGATTCGTCAATCGTACCGATAAGACTCGGATCAATGTCAATCATATCAAGAACACGCGGAGAAATAATGTGGAGTCCGGCATTTACACGATTTTTGTAGTACATTGGTCTGGCGTCCTCTTTAGAAAGCCACCGCTCGACTTCTCCCTTTTCGTTGGCAAAAATCAACCCGCTGTCATATGG